>CAYIQV010000139.1:4726-5111 GCA_964365635.1 uncultured Acidiferrobacteraceae bacterium | reverse complement strand
TCCACCAACCCTTTTTCCCGGAGTTGCCTCAGCGAATCGGAACAGGCTGGGATTGCCCTGGTCAGATCGGATGTTTTTTTTTCACCTTCCCTGAGAACTTCGTAAAGCATTTTTTGTTTTGGGCATGTGTCAGTTTCTCTGGAGAAGGTGGTGAATGGATATCGAAATCGATCAATGAGAACGCGGTGCATCGGTCTTGGTGCCCGCCGTTCCGCTTTGGGTTTTTTGCCGTTCATGGTCGGCTTGTACTTGCAGCAGTGTGATCACGCATGGCGCGAGATCGTCATAAGTTTCCCGCCCGGTGCCAAACTGTTCAAAGCCGCGGTAGTAAAAGAGGCAGCGATAAGCGCTTTCGCCGACTTTGCTCAGCACAAAATTGGCGCCC
>CAYIQV010000139.1:0-4716 GCA_964365635.1 uncultured Acidiferrobacteraceae bacterium | reverse complement strand
ACCAGAAGACCGTGGGACAGAACGTCAGGGTGGGCGACTCGGGGTCGAGGCGCAACTCGGCATCGGCCAGCTCAAACGTGGCCTCTTTGCCATAACGCTGGGTGAGCGTGGAGCGGATGATCCACAGCTCATTGTCCGTGAAATCCGGTATCTTGGTTTCCGTCATTCGCAGGTTTGTATGTAAACGATGTGGGATTTGCCGCACTTTCGTGTGCTGGCGGGAAATGAGCTTAACCCAATTTTACCCCTGCGTTTACCGGAAAGATTAAATCGGGCGATAGGGTCTGTTTATAGGCCGGAAATAGCCATTGACGCAAAGGCCGGCAAAATTGTAGTTTACGCGCCGCGACCACGAAACTAAGGAAGTTTCTACCCGACCCTTCCACCAAGAACTTACAAAAGCGAGAAAATCATGAGAATCGTGTTATTGGGAGCGCCAGGTTCCGGCAAGGGAACACAAGCTAAGTTATTGGTTGAAAAGTACAAAATTACTCAGATATCCACCGGCGACTTGTTACGGGCCGAGGTGGCCGCTAATTCCGAGCTGGGGAAGAAGGCCAAGTCCGCGATGAACAGCGGCCAGCTCGTTTCGGATGACATTGTTTTGGGCATGATTCAGGCCCGCCTGTCCAAGCCCGACGCAAAAAGTGGGTTCATTCTCGACGGTTTTCCACGCAACATCCCCCAAGCCCAGTCGCTGGACGCGATGCTGGCGCGCCTCGGCCACCCGCTGCAGCTGGCACTGCTCGTAGATGTCGATACCGACGTGCTGATGAAGCGCCTGACCGGCCGGCGTACCTGTGGTTCCTGTGGCGCGATTTACAATATTCATTTCTCCGCCCCGAAAACCTCCGGCAAGTGCGACAAGTGTGGCAGTTCGCTCCAGCACCGCAGCGACGATGTTGAGGCGACGGTGGCCAACCGCCTTAACGTTTATCAGCAGCAGACGCAACCCCTGGCCCACTATTACCGGGCGCAAGGCAAGCTGCGTACCGTCCGTGGCATCGGTGCGGTAAGTGTTATCTTCAAGAGCGCCTGCGACATCATTGAGACCCAGATCCGCCCCTTGGCGGATGTCATGGGCAAGATTGAGGCGGCCACGGCCAAGTTGGCCGCGGAGAAGGCCAAGGTCAAAGCCGAGACCGCGAAAGCGGCCGCCATGGCTAAGGCCAAGGTGGCCAAAGCGGCGGCGGCCAAGGCGGCTCCGGTCAAGGCAAAAATCAAAACCAAAGCGGCTCCGGTCAAGGCCCCCGCCAAGAAGGTGGCGAAGAAAGCGACACCCAAGGCCAAGCCGAAGAAGGCTGTCGCCAAACCGAAAAAGACCAAGTAAGTCCATTTTGAGCCAATCCGGAAAGGGTAAGTTCCCGCGCACTCGCCTGCGGCGCATGCGGCGTGATGATTTCTCGCGCCGTCTCATGCGGGAGACGCGGCTCAGCGTGGACGATCTCATCCAGCCTGTTTTTGTCATGGAGGGCAAGAACCGCGCGGAAGCCATTGCGAGCATGCCGGGTATCAGCCGTCTCACGGTCGATCTGCTGCTCAAGCGGGCGGAAAAACTTCTGAAACTTGGCATACCGGCGATCGCCCTGTTTCCGGTGGTGTCTGCCAGGAAAAAGGACAACAAGGCCAAGGAGGCGTACAACCCCAAGGGCCTGGTGCCATTCACGGTACGCGAACTCAAGAAAAATTTTCCCGAGCTGGGCGTTATTACCGACATTGCGCTCGATCCTTATACATCACACGGTCAGGACGGGCTTATCGATAGCACCGGTTACGTGCTGAACGACGAAACCACCGTGGTGCTGGTCAAGCAGGCGCTCACGCACGCTGAGGCCGGCGCGGACGTGGTGGCGCCCTCGGACATGATGGATGGTCGCATCGGCGCGATCCGCGACGCCTTGGAAAAAGCGGGACATATCCATACGCGTATCCTCGCGTATTCCGCCAAATATGCCTCAAGCTATTACGGCCCGTTCCGCGATGCCGTGGGGTCGGCGGCCAATCTGGGCAAGGGGAATAAATACAGTTATCAGATGGACCCGGCCAATTCCCGGGAGGCGCTGCGCGAGGTGGCGCTCGACATCGAAGAAGGCGCGGACATGGTCATGGTCAAGCCCGGCATGCCGTATCTCGATATCGTGCGCCAGGTGAAAGACCAGTTCGGTGTGCCGACGTTTGTCTATCAGGTCAGCGGCGAGTACGCCATGCTCATGGCGGCGGCGCAAAACGGCTGGCTCGATGAGCGCGCGGGCGTGATGGAATCGCTGGTCTGCATCAAGCGCGCCGGCGCGGACGCCATTCTGACCTATTTTGCCGAGAAGGCAGCGGGTTGGCTGAAGGAAGACAGCAAATAGCCACCTGTTTGCCTGACCCACCATGAATTACCGCCACATCTATCATGCCGGCAATTTTGCCGATGTCTTCAAGCACGCCGTGCTCTCGCTGCTCCTGAAGTCGTTGCACAAAAAAGACACCCCGTTCTGTTATTTCGATACCCACGCTGGTACCGGCCGCTACAACCTCGACAGCGAGGCGGCCGGCAGGACTGGGGAATTCCGTGACGGGATTCACCGCCTGTGGAAAAGCCGCGCGGAATTTCCTGAACTGGCCGATTATTTTTCGGCTATCTCGGACGTGAATTCAGGAGCGGGTGTGGACAGCCTGCCACGTGTTTATCCCGGATCGCCCCGTCTGGCGCGGTCTTTTCTGCGGCCGCAGGACCGGATGGTGCTTCTGGAATTGCAGCCGGATGAGTGCGCCCAGCTCAAGGGCGAGTTTGCCGGTGACCGCCAGGTTCAGGTGTATCCGCAGGACGGCTATGCGGGTCTCAAGGCGTTTCTGCCGCCCAAGGAACGGCGCGGTTTGGTGCTGCTGGATCCGCCCTACGAAGCCGCGGATGAGTATGAGCAGGTAGTGCGGGGGTTGCGCAGCGCCTACGAGCGTTGGGCCACGGGCGTGTATGTCCTCTGGTATCCGATCAAGGACCGCCCACCGCTGGAACGGTTTTATCGGGCGCTGGTCGGGACCGGAATCCGGAAAATGTTGCTGACTGAATTATGCGTGTACCCGGAGGATTCCACCTTTCGTTTGAGTGGTTGCGGCATGATCCTGGTGAATCCCCCTTGGCAGCTCGATGAGACGCTCCAAGGGCTTGTGCCTCGTTTGTTCGAGGCTTTACGTCAGAATAACGCGGGTCGAGCCGAGGTTTCCTGGCTGGTTCCCGAGTAGGTTTTCCCAGGTGGAAGGATGGAAATACGTCTTGTAAAGAATGTGGTTTAAACAAAAACCTCAATATTAACGGCCTGTTATAGAAGGACATCGACAGTCATCAGGCGAAAGGGTACTTTATAGGCAGCTTTAAACGGCCTTTTAAAAACAATACGTTCGCCAGATATCCATGGCGGCGGAGGGGCGCAGCCGATCTTGCTGTAACTCGGTATGCGGTTTTTTCATCTAGGGGGTGTATTTATGAATGAGCGTCGCGATAGTCAGAGAGTGCCGGTGTTGATCGATGCCGTGCTGAATTATCAGGCCCATGTGTTGGTCTGCACGGTGCGGGATATCAGCTTGAATGGAGCCTTTGTGGAAGGCCGGGCCGATGTACTGCCGTATTTCAATGCCTCCGTGGAATTGGGTCTGACCGTCACCACGGCAGGTGAAACCAAACAACACCGCATTCCGGCCAAGATCCGGCGGCTCTCTGATAATGGGGCAGGCCTGAGTTTCGGCGATGTCGAGATGGATGCCTACTTCAGCCTCGTGAATCTGGTGTACAACGCGTAAGGCTGCTGGATTTTCGGTATTTCTTTTTACATACCCTCCTAACTTCTTCACTTCTTCTTCCCGTAGCAATTTTCTGCATCTCTGTGTCCCGGTAGGGCGGTGTTTTCAGGCATCTGTCGTCTGGGTAACTCCGGCTCTGTCGGCCACAACCCAATAACTTCCTGCGCCGAATACGCGAAAGACGAAGAGATTCTCCACGCCTTGCGCAAGCTGGGTGTGGACTATGTCCATGGTTTCGGTATCCACAGGCCCGAGCCACTGGAACACCTCGAAATGAAACCGAGTAGTGTGAAAAGGGTGGTTACGGCAAGGGGCAATTCGTTGCGGCAGCGCGGCAGTTAGCCGGCATTCCACGCGCCCAGGGCAATCACGGCCAGCAAACCAATCGCCGCCGTTTCAATGCGTAGAATCGCCGGCCCGAGCGAAACGGTGCGAGCGCCTTGTTCCACCGCCTGCCTTACTTCCGCCTCCATAAATCCGCCCTCGGGGCCCACCAGCAAAGTCAATTCATTTGGCAATGTCCCAACCAGCATGGCCCCGGCCGCCACACCAGAGGGGTGGGCAATCCAGGCACCCTGATGACTCACCGCGACCTGAGCCGGCGATGCTGGCTCACGGATCTCGGGCAGATAAACCCGCCGGCTTTGCTTGCAGGCCTCCAGACAAATTCGCCGCCACCGTTCCTGACTATGCGCACCGGGCTTGACCACACCCCGCTCGCACACCAGTGGCGTGAACCGCGTCATGCCGAGCTGTGTCGCCATGTCGAGCAACACGCTCTGACGATCGCCTTTGGGCAGCGCACAGGCAAGGTGGATGGATGGTTTTGACGGCGGCTCGGTGCGCCGCTCCTCGATGCGCAAGGTCAGCTCATGTCCGCGCTTGGTGATCTGCCCGAGCGTGGCGCGTGCCAGACCGCCGCGCCCGTCGAAG
>CAYIQV010000138.1:0-5135 GCA_964365635.1 uncultured Acidiferrobacteraceae bacterium | reverse complement strand
CGAGGGGTCGGGAAAATGGCGCGCCCTAGAGGATTCGAACCTCTGACCTTCAGCGGCGGAGGCTGACGCTCTATCCAGCTGAGCTAAGGGCGCGGGGATAGCAAGCATACCCGCCCCACGCGGTAGCGTCTATCTGCCTTGATTCAGAAGGTATTTCTTCATAAGTAAATTAGGCTATACTATCGCGGCTTTATTTTAGGGTTCCGTCCTGCGGACGGGTAACAGACACACTTCTTCAACATTTGGTTATTTTTTTTGAGGATTAAGCATGAGCGATCGTGAGTTTTTCAAATCTTTTTCCGGCCTCATCGCCGCTATTGTGGCGTTGACAGTCATTCTCTTCATCGCTGCCCAGTTCATCAGCGGCAAGACTGACAAGGCCACTGAGGCCACCGTAGATGCCAAGGCCGTGGCCGAGCGCATCAAGCCGGTGGGCGAAGTGATCGTCGGTACGGCGAGCCCGTCTTCCCCGAACCCGGTGATGGAAGCCATCATTCCCTCCGCCAACGCCGCGGACGCGGATGACAAGGGCAAGAAGACCTATGACGCCTCCTGCGGCGTTTGCCACGGCGCTGGTGTCGCCGGTGCGCCGAAGCTGGGTGACAAGGCCGCCTGGGCCACGCGTATTGCCCAAGGCGCCGACACGCTGTACACCCATGCCATCAAGGGTTTCCAGGGCAAGGCAGGCATGATGCCGGCCAAGGGCGGCAACGCCAGTCTGAAGGACGAAGACGTGAAAGCTTCCGTAGACTACATGGTGAGCAAAGCGAAGTAACATTCGCCTCGTCGAGTTGTAACCAAAAAAGCGGCCGCAAGGCCGCTTTTTTTATTTGTCGCTATAGCGACTGACTGCGGCGGTCGAGGCAGCGGTACTGAATCGCTTCGGCCACATGCGCCGGGTGAATCGTTTCTTCCGCCGCCATGTCGGCGATGGTGCGCGCCACTTTCAGAATCCGGTGATAGGCGCGGGCGCTGAAACCCAGGCGGTCGATGGCCTGTTCGAGCAATCGTTGTCCCGCATCATCCAACCGGCAGGTTTCTTCAATCTGTTTGTGACTGAGCACGGCGTTGGCGCAACCTCGGCGTTGATGTTGTCTGGCGCGCGTCGCTTCCACCCGTTCCTGTACCTGCGCGGACGATTCGCCGGCACCGACCGACCTGTCGAGTAACACGTCGCGCGCCACGGGCGGCACTTCCACATGCATGTCGATGCGGTCGAGCAGCGGGCCGGAAATGCGCGCGCGATACTGGCTCACCTTGTCCGGGGTGCAGCGGCACCGCCCGGAGGGATCGCCGTAGTAACCGCAGGGGCAGGGGTTCATGGCCGCGACCAGCTGGAAACGGGCCGGGAATTCCGCCTGACGCGCCGCGCGCGAAATCGTGATCATGCCCGACTCCAGCGGCTCGCGCAGTACCTCCAGCACGCGCCGGTCGAATTCCGGTAGTTCGTCGAGAAACAAAACGCCGTGATGCGCGAGCGAAATTTCGCCCGGTCGCGGATGACTGCCGCCGCCGACCAAGGCGACTCCGGACGCGGTATGGTGCGGCGCGCGGAACGGCCGCTGTTTCCAGAGGCTGAGCGAAAAGCGTTTGTACAGCGAGTGAATGGCGGCGGCTTCCAGGGCCTCGTTATCCTGCATGCGCGGCAAGATGCCGGGCAGACGGGAGGCCAGCATGGTTTTGCCGGCGCCGGGCGGTCCGATCATCAGCAGGCTGTGGCCACCGGCGGCCGCAATCTCCAGCGCGCGCCGCGCCTGGTATTGGCCTTTGACATCGCGCAGGTCGGGGACGTCGGTGGTATCCGTGAGCGCCAGCCCCGGCTGTTCGCGCGCCAGCGGTTTTTCATTGTTGAGATGCGCGGTCACTTCGAGCAGGTGCTTGGCCCCGCGTACATCGGCGTTTTCAGCCAGCGCCGCCTCCGCGGCATTGGCCGCCGGCAGTATCAAGGCGCGACCGGATTTCCGGGTTTGCAACGCCGCGGTCAATGCGCCGAGAACCGGACGCAGTTTGCCGGTGAGCGCGAGTTCGCCGATGAACTCGTGTTTGTCGAGGTCTTTACTCGACACCTGGCCCGAGGCCGCGAGGATGCCGATCGCAATCGGCAGATCGAACCGGCCGCCTTCTTTTGGTAGATCGGCGGGTGCGAGGTTGATGGTGATGCGCCGCGCGGGAAATTCGTAACGCGCGTTGAGCAGCGCCGCGCGTACCCGGTCTTTGCTCTCCTTCACCGCCGCTTCGGGCAGGCCGACAATGGAGAGCGAAGGCCGGCCGATGCCGAGATGCACCTCGACCGTGACCGGCGGGGCATCGATCCCGATCTGGGCGCGACTGTGTACAACGGCGAGTGACATGGTTTACCGTGAATCGTGAGGAGTGAAGCGTAAGGAGTTTTACACCTTACGTCTTTCGCCTCACCCCTTATTTGTTTTTGAAAGTTTTTCTTCCAGCTCGGCGAGGCGTTTTTCCAGCTCCTGCAAACGCGCACGGGTGCGCGCCAGCACCGCTTCCTGAACCTCAAGCTCTTCGCGCGTGACCAGATCCAGGCGATCGAAAACGCCTTGCAGCGCCGCGCGCATATTTTTTTCCAGGTCTTTGGGCTTCTCGGGCAGGACGCGCGCAAGTGCCGAGACAAACTGGTCGATGATTTTCGAGTCGATCATGCCTTGGGATTATAAAGCGGCGGGCAGTGATTCCGAACTTCCGTTTAACCCTGTGCACACAAATAGTGCAGTACCCAAAAATCGATTTCTATCTTGGTGCAAATACAATGGCAATTCATTACCACAAATAATGTAACACCATGTTATCTATAGTAAATCTACTTTGGCACGGAAGCTGCTTTTGAACGCATGGATTGAGGTGCACAACAGGGTTGTTTCATTTTGCAAACATGCGGCCGTAATGGGGATACCGTTATGCCGCTCAAACTAAAGAGGAGAAAGACATGAATTTTCGTAAAACGATTCTTTCGGTAAGTGTTGCAACCGCCTGCATAAGCAGCATGGCCTTTGCAGCTGATCCGAAGATGCCGGAGAAGCCGGCCGTGCCAACTCTTGGCCAGGTCATGGAGGCCACGGGCATATCCGTTAATGGTTATATCGATACCTCCTATACCTATCTCTCGGGCACGGGGACGTTTACGGATTCCACACTCACGCCTGGCACAATCGGTTCAGCCAACCGTGTGTTCGACACCGAGCGCCGCAGCTTCAATGTGAATGCGATCGACCTCACGCTCTCGGCATTGCCGCCGGAGGGTTTCGGCGGGATGGTGAACCTCACCGCGGGTTCGGACGCCAAGTACATTGCCCCGGCCGGCTCCGACGGCTGCACGAGCGTCGGATGCGCGACTGCAGACGAATTCGACGTGACCCAGGCCTATATGCATTTCGCCAAGGGCGGTTTGATGGTGATCGGCGGCAAGTACGTAACCCTGTCCGGCGCCGAGGTGATCAAGAGCCCGAGCAACACGAATTTCTCGCGCTCGATCCTGTTCGGCTACGCGATTCCGTTCACGCACACCGGCGTGCGCGCCTACTTCACCCCGGGTGGCAGCGCCGTCTCGCCGGACGGCAAGTGGACGTTCATCGCCGGCCTCAACAACGGCTGGGACGTGCTGAAGGAATCCGCGGCCGGTGGCGCGGACGAAAAAACCATCGAGCTCGGCGTCAACGGTAGCGTCACCAAGAGCATCGCGGTCGCGGCCGTCTTCTACAGCGGCAACGAGCCGGGAGCGACAGTAGGCCAGCGCGACCTCCTCGACCTGGTCGCGACATTCAATGTGACGGACAACCTGAGCTTCGTGCTCAACTACGACAAGGCCGAGCAAGAGAAGGCGCTCGCCGGTGGCACCGCCAAGTGGGACGGTCTCGCCGCTTACGTGAACTACAAGCTGAACGACGCCTGGCGCGCGTCCTTCCGTACCGAGAGCTTCGACGACAAAAACGGCTTCCGCACCGGTGTCACGCAGAAGTGGAAGGAAAGCACGTTGACCTTGGCGAACACGCCGGCCAAGAACGTCGAGCTGCGCGGTGAGGTACGTCACGACAGTTCGAACCAGTCGAGCTTCAACCAGCCGGAAGGCACCACCAAGAAGAGCCAGAACTCGCTGGGTCTCGAAGCCATCTACAAGTTCTAGTCACGGTGAACGGGGCGGCCTTCGTGCCGCCCCGCCAGCCCATAGAGGAGGCAATATGAAACTCGTTACAGCCATTATCAAACCCTTCAAGCTCGACGACGTGCGCGATGCCCTCGCCGAAGTCGGTGTGCAGGGTGTTACCGTCACCGAAGTCAAAGGCTTCGGCCGGCAAAAGGGCCACACGGAACTTTACCGCGGCGCGGAATACGTCGTTGATTTTCTGCCCAAGGTGAAGGTCGAGGTCGCGATTGACGCGAAGCAGTTGGATCGCGTGATCGAGGCCATCACCAAGGCGGCCCGTACCGACAAGATCGGTGACGGCAAGATCTTCGTCTTCGACCTCGAACAGGTCGTCCGCATCCGCACCGGTGAAACCGGCAAAGAAGCGCTTTAATACAGGAGAAAATTCCATGTTTACGTTATCTCATTTGAAAAAGGTGTTCGGCGCTTTGGGCGTCGTGCTGCTGCTGGGCATGCCATTGCTCGCGGCCGCCGATAATACCGCTGCTCCATCAGCCGCTCCTGCCGCCGCCGCACCCGCGACGGCTGCCCCGGCGGCGGCACCCGCGCCCACGCCGAACAAGGGCGACACGTCGTGGATGCTGGTGTCCACGGCGCTGGTGCTGATGATGAGCGTGCCGGCGCTGGCGCTGTTCTACGGCGGCATGGTGCGCTCGAAGAACGCGCTGTCGGTGCTGATGCAGGTGTTCGTCGTGTTTTCGCTGATCACGGTGCTGTGGTGCGTCTACGGCTACAGTCTCGCGTTCACCGAAGGGAGCGGTTCACTCGGGGCCTTCTTCGGCGGGTTCGATCGATTGTTCCTCAAAGGCACGTTCGACTCCGCCAGCGGCGCGTTTTCCATGGCGGCCACCTTCAGCAAGGAGACGCCGATCGCCGAACTCGTGTTCGTGGCGTTCCAGGCGACGTTCGCGGCCATCACCGGCGCGCTGATCCTGGGTGCATTCGTCGAGCGCGTGAAGTTTTCCGCGGTGCTGAT
>CAYIQV010000137.1:0-5177 GCA_964365635.1 uncultured Acidiferrobacteraceae bacterium | reverse complement strand
GGTGCTCGTCACCTGGGCCTGGCTGCTCGGCGCCGCCGGCAAGCTCGGCACAGGCATTATTCTCGGCTGGTGGCTCGCCTGGAGCGCCTACGAGTTGATGGTGCGCATGTTCTGCAAACCGTATGTGAAGGAAGGCCCGTGGTGGGGACGCCGTTTCCGTCCGGCGTCGTGGGCCGATATGATGTCCTACGTGGGGATGAAAAATCTGCTCATCGGCGCGGCGCTGTTCCTGATCATGAAGGGTATCGGTGTGCTCGGTTTCCTGCATGGGCTGCCGCAGTTGAAATGGCTGTACTGATGAGGCGCCCGGGAGTGCGCCTCCTGCGTCGCGGGTGGTTGCTGGCGTTCAGCGCGTGGATGGCGCTCGGGGTGGCGGCCGAAGGCGCCGAGCGGCATGTACGGCCGGGGGAGTCGATCGCGCAGGCCGTGCGCCAGGCGCGCGCCGGCGACACGATCACGGTGGAACACGGTTACTACGAAGAGCACATCGTGATCGACAAGCCACTCGTGCTCCGCGGGCACCAGCGCCCGACCGTGAGCGGGAGCGAGCGCGGCGACGTGATCCGGGTGAAGGCGCCGGACGTCGTTATCGAGGGATTCATCGTCCGCGACAGCGGCTCTGACCTGACGGCACAGAACGCCGGCATCTACATCGAGCCGGGCGCGCATCGCGCTGTTGTGCGCCACAATGACCTCACCTACACCCTCTTCGGCCTGTGGATTCAGGAAGCGAACGACGCAGTGGTCGCGGGCAATCTCATCACGGGCAAGCGTGATCTCATGTCGGCACAGCGCGGCAACGGTATCCAGCTTTATAACACCACCGGGGCCCGGATCCTCGACAACGATATCAGTTTCACGCGCGACGGCATTTACGTGGACGTGTCGCACCATGCGGTGTTTCGCGGCAACAAACTGCACCACCTGCGTTACGGCACGCACTATATGAATTCGTACTACAACCTCTGGGAAAGCAACGAGTCCTACCTGAACCGCGGCGGACTGGCGCTCATGGAGGTGCGCAACCAGACGGTGCGAAACAACATCGCCTGGGGCAATACCGACCACGGCATCATGCTGCGCACCATTCAGGATTCGATCATCGAGAATAATATCGTGGTCGACAACGGCAAGGGATTCTTCATCTACGACGCTGAATATAATACCATCCGTAATAATCTCATTATCAACAACCGCGTCGGGATCCACCTCTGGGCCGGTTCGATCCACAATCAGGTGGAGGGCAACGATTTCATCCAGAACCAGCAACAGGTGCGTTACGTCGCCGCGCGCGATGAGCCTTGGGGCGAGCAAGCCGGCAACTACTGGAGCAACTACGCCGGTTGGGATAGCGACAACAATGGCGTTGGCGACGTCCCCTATGCGGCCAGCGATCTGATTGACCGGCTGGTCTGGAAATATCCCTACGTGAAAATCATGCTGAATAGCCCGGCGGTCCAGACCCTACGCCTGATCGCCCGACAGTTTCCGCTGCTGCGTGCACCGAGCGTGGTTGAAGCCCACCCGCGTATGCGCCCCCGACATAGTGACTGGAGCCGCTGGCTTGAGCCGAATCGCCATTGAAGTCCAAGGGGTGACCAAGCGCTTCGGCGACGTGCATGCCGTCGAGAACGTGGACTTGGCAATACACGAAGGCGAGATATTCGGGCTGATCGGCCACAACGGCGCCGGCAAGAGTACGTTGCTCAGGATGATGCTCGGCCTGCTCGCGCCCGACGCCGGCGACATCCGCATCCAGGGCGAGCCGGTGACCGGGCCGCGCTTTCGCGCGACCCGGCGGCAAATCGCCTATCTCCCCGAAAACGTGGTGTTCTACGACAACCTGAGCGGTCTCGAGACACTGCGGTTTTTCGCCGACCTCAAGGGGGCCGACCGGCAGTTGTGTACGCCGCTGCTGACCAAACTGGGTCTTTCGCAGGCCGCGCACCGGCCGGTGCGCGGCTACTCCAAGGGTATGCGCCAACGCCTCGGCTTCGCCCAGGCGTTGCTTGGCCATCCGCGCCTGCTGTTTCTGGACGAGCCGACCACCGGCCTCGACCCGGAAGGCATCCGCGAGTTCTACCATATCCTGGCGGACCTCAAGGCGCGGGGCGTCACGGTCCTGCTGTCATCGCATAACCTTGCCGAAATTCAGGAACGCGTCGACCGCCTGGCGCTGATGCGCCAGGGTCAGATCCAGGCGCTCGGCACGGTGCAGGCGTTGCGCGAGGAACTCAAGCTGCCGCTCCATATCCTGGTCACCCTGCGCTCCGGAGCGGAAGAACGTCTGCGCCGTGCGCTCGCGCCCATCGCTGACTGTGTGCTGGAAATCAGCGGCGTCCGCGGCTCGATCCACTGTGATCGTTGCCGGAAGATGACGGTGCTCTCAGCGCTGACGGCCTTGGCCGATGCGGTCACGGACATCCAGCTGCGCGAGCCATCGCTGGAAGACGTGTTCCTCGGCTACGCGGAAAACTGATACCGGATCGCCATGCACAAGATCGAAGCCAGACAAATCGTCACCATCGCCCGCAAGGAATTCTGGGACCGCATCCGCAGCCGCTGGGTTCTGGCCGTCGCCGTTATCTTCACCGTGTTCGCGCTGGTGATCGCCTACTTCGGCGCGGCGCAACAAGGCGCGGTCGGGTTCAAGAGCATCGAACTTACCATCGCCAGTCTGGTGAGCCTCGTGATCTACCTCGTGCCGCTGATCGCCCTGATCCTGGGTTACGACGCCATCGTCGGCGAACGCGAGCGCGGTTCACTCGATCTGCTACTGTCACTACCCATCACACGCCTCGAGCTGCTGCTCGGCAAGTACCTGGGGCTGGCCGCCGCGCTCGCTTTCTCCACCGTGGCTGGTTTCGGTCTCGTGGGTGTGGTGCTCTCGTATGGAATCGGACTGACGGGGTTCCTGGATTACACCGGCTTCATTCTGAGCACACTGCTGATGGGACTGGCATTTCTCAGCCTTGCCCTGCTCATCTCGGTCCTGGCCTCGAGCAAGGTCGTGGCCAGCGGCGCGGCCATTGCCCTGTGGTTTTTCTATGTGCTGGTCTACGATCTGATTCTGCTTGGCATCCTGGTGATCACGGAGGGGCAATACCTGAGCGGCCTGTTCCCGGTATTGCTGCTGCTGAATCCCGCGGATATCTTCCGCATCCTCAATATCTTCAGCCTGGAGGAAGTAAAATCCCTGTACGGGCTGGCGACCGTGTTCCCGCCGGCCCTAGCCAATCCTTGGCTGCTCGGCAGCATTATGCTTTTCTGGATATTGGCGCCGCTCGCACTGGCCTATGCCAGATTCCGCAAATCGAATTGAGAAAAGCCACATGCCACGACATCGTCTGAACTTTTCAAACATCGTAACCACGGCGCTGCCGTTATGCCTGATCGCGCTGTTCTCTGCCTGCTCACCCCAGACAGCGCCACCACAAGCACAGGAAATCACGGCCGGCACGACCTGCACGCTCGACGGGATGCTGCTCAGCGACTACCCCGGACCCAAGGCACAGATCCACTACGCCGAGGGACCACCGGAGTTCTTCTGCGACACCATGGAGATGTTCTCCATCCTGCTGCGCCCCGAGAGTCAACGGCGCATCCGCGCGGTATACACCCAGGACATGGGGCAGGCCGACTGGAAGCAACCGCGCGGCCACTGGATTGACGCGCGCACCGCGTATTTTGTCCAGGGCAGCACACTCAAGGGCTCGATGGGGCCAACCTTTGCCGCGTTCGAGCGCCGGGAGGATGCCGAGGCGTTTTCCAAGAAATACGGCGGAAAGGTGTTGCGCTTCGCCGAGGTCACGCTGGAGATGGCGGACCTGCGCGGCGGTGCGACGCACGACGAGCATATGTGAAATAATGACCATGCCCGGCTTTTACGAAAATCTCTCGCCCGAAGACATTACCACGCTGGATCGGCTGGCACGGCTGCTCATTGAGCTGCGCGAAAGTCACCAATCACTGTTGGCACGCCACGATGTCGATACGGAAGAAGCCCTGCTCGAAAAAATCCGCAACGGCGGGACCGCCGAACACCCCGCCTACGAAGACTATCTCGGCGCCAGGGTCATCCTGGAAACGCGTGAAGCTATTCGTGCGGACCTGCGCCAGTACATGCTGGAGATTGGACAGTCATGACCCTGCACACGGCGCTGGCAGACCTGATCATCAGCGAATTCGGCGAACATCTCGATAGCGCGCCCGAAGTCAGCCAGGACGCTCTCACCCTGCGCATGCAAAACGGTTTGGTGCTGCAAGCGCGCTTTGCCAACACCGGGGAATATTCGATTCACTGGCAGGTTAACGGCGCAGAATTACGTATCGACACGGCGCCGCTGCATCCCGGCCTGTCAAGTTTTCCAAATCATCTGCATGGACCGGACGGGGTTGTGCGACCCGATTGCCTCACGCGCCCCGGCCAACCTCCGCAGAGAAACCTCGCCGCCGTGTTGAACGCTATTCTCGTGGACCCGCTCCTGCAATCCACCGGCGCATAACGCCGCTAGGGATGACTGTGCTGCGAATGAAATCCGGCCGGCTCCGTGTGCGCCGCATGACCGTCATGCCCGACATGGGCACCGGGCACAAACAGCGTATAGAAACCAAACAGCATAATCAGAATTCCTGCTGTCCGCCGCACCCAGACCCGACGCACGATGTTACCCAGGCCACGTGCCGCCGCCCCCATGGCGAACAACACAGGCATGGTGCCAAGACCGAAGGCCGCCATGAGCATCGCGCCGTCGGACGCGCTGCCGGAGGCCAACGACCAGGACAGCGTTGAATACACCAGGCCACAAGGCAACCAGCCCCAGACCAGACCCAGCACCAATGCCTGCCCGGGCGTGCGCACCGGCAACACCCGTCGCCCCAGCGGTTCAAGGTAACGCCACAGGTGCGCGCCCAGTTTCTCCACGACAACCAGTCCCTGCCACCAGCCGGCGAGATAAAGCCCGAGCGCCACCATGAAGCCGCCGGAAAGGAGGCGACCCACCAGCCGGGCCTGGCTCAGTGTCAGCGCATCGAGTGCCTGCGAGCCGAGCCAGCCCATGAGCGCGCCGGCGATCGCGTAGCTCGCGATACGTCCGGTGTTGTAGAGCAGTTGATAAGGGAAGAGGGAAAACGGGGTGCGGCGGACATCTTCTTTAAGCCCGAAGGTCAGCGCGCCC
>CAYIQV010000136.1:0-5190 GCA_964365635.1 uncultured Acidiferrobacteraceae bacterium | reverse complement strand
ACAGTCGCCGAGGAGGTAGGGCAACGCCGGGAGCAGTTGCCGAGGCGAGGACCGCGGGACGTAACGGAAGCCCTACCCGCTCCGCGGGTTCGTCCTGTCTTATGGTCAGGCCCGATTGCGGACTCTGGCGGCTCACGGTGTTATTTGTAGTGGTCAACCCAATCCGGACACTCTTGTTAAGACCATTTTCGTATTCCACCGGGGTCAGATACCCCAGCAGGGAGTTTTTCAGTAACCTGTTAGAGCCCCCTTATGCCGCGCGGCCGGCCGCCGAAGCCCTTGAATATCCGCTATTCAGGGGCCGGTGGCGGGTCCGCGGTAACCGGCAGGAAACGGTCTTCTTTCCAGTGGTATGCGCGCAGGTGCGAGGGCCGCCCCACCTCGAACTCACCCACCTCGACCACGGTATAGACGGTGGGTTCGTTGCAGCTGAAGGCGTAACGGCTGGCGCGGTAATGGAGCTTCAGCGCGGAAATATTGCCGATCTCGCAGGGGACGCCACCGGTTTTTTTGCTGCGCTCCGCCGCAATGTCACCGAGCAGCTTGAGATCGGCGTGCAGTTTCGCGTAAATGTCCTCGTTCCGTCCGGAGGGAGGAGAGATCGCCAGCACCGACGGGGCCGAGGCAAGACCGGCAGGGCGATTGGGCAGATCCACCATCTTGTTTTGAAAACGGCTCTCGATCGATTCCAGTACTCCGCGTTCCACCAGCAACCGATAACCCGACACCGTGGCGAAGGCCAGCACGGCGACCCACAGCGGCACAAACAGCAGGCGCAAGAACCCTCCGCGTGCGCGCGGCGCGAGATACGGAGTGAACAGCGCCAGCAGAAAAGCGAGTGGATGGCGGCGCGCGATAAACGAGACGCCCCCGCTCGCCAGGGCGTGCAGGCGAGCGAGGCGTTTGTTGAGCCACGGCTCGGCGGAAACGAGTTCTCGCAGGGATATCCAGAAGCGGCGCCTCTGTGCTCCCTGCGCCATGAACTCCTCGGCGCTGAATGATTTTGGTATCCGGCCGCCCAGGGCGAGCAGTGCCAGCGCCAGCACGGCGTCCTGTTTTGTCTTGCAGGCGACCAGCCCGTAGCGGTCACGGAAATAGCGCTGTGCCCGGGCACAGGCAGGACCCAGCATCGGCAGCAGCGTCGCCGGGAACAGGAAAGGCGCCCAGCGTGCATGCCGGTCGCGCTGCCTCCCGATTTCGCTGCCAAGAAAGAAATCGAGGACGCCATGATGATCGGCGCTCATTTCCAGAAGCCGGGCATTCAACGCCAGATACTCCTGCCCGCCATAACGCACACTGAAAGAGTCGCCAAGGCGTGGGTGTTGAAACACAAAGGCCAGCGGCTCCGCCCCGATCTCCAGGCGTTTGGTGACGGCCTTGAGGCGGGTGTGCAGGTCCGCGAACTGTTTTGGCCCGATTTCCACCGCGTGCCCGCGCAAATAAGCCGCTAGTCCGAGGCGGCGGAGGAATAGCGCGACGTAGGTTAGAATTAGCAGGACGATAAGCGCACCCGCCGTGTATTCGGGAGTGATTTCTGTAAAATGCCGTGCCGGCACCACGAGCAGGAATGCCGTGAGCCCCAGCCAGAACAGCGTGGAAAAAAACACCGCCGCGAACAGCAAAGGTTTTTCGTGCGTTGTGGAAATGGCCATGAGGAACGCATTGTTGGGCCGGCCCGGCCGGCGGTCAAGGATCAATTCGGCATGTTCAAAAAAAGACGTAAAAGCAAAAACAAGTGGCTCGGTTTCGCAGCGCGGTTTCTGCGCGTGCTGCGTTGGGGCTTTCGCATTTTGCTCCTGCTGTTGATTCTGGATTTTTTCTACCTTGCCGTTACCTGGCCGGATTGGAACAAGCTCAGTTCCGGACTGGCGCCGAAATCGGCCTTCATCCACGAATACGAGAAACGCCTGGCGGAAAGCAAGGAACTGCCTCGGCTCAACTGGCAGCCGGTGCCCGGCTCCGCGATTCCGAAGCATGTGATCCGCGCGGTTATCCTCGCCGAGGATGCCCGTTTTTATGAGCACAGCGGGTTTGATCTCATCGCCTTCCGCGAGGCGATGGATTACAACCTGACGGAGGGCCGGTTCGTGCTGGGGGGCAGCACCATCTCGCAGCAGACAGCCAAGAACCTGTTTTTGAGTTCGGCCAAAAACCCGCTGCGCAAATGGCATGAGCTCATCCTGACGTGGGGCATGGAGCGTCACATCACCAAGAGGCGGATCCTCGACATCTATCTCAACGTGGCCGAATTCGGAAAGGGTGTCTACGGTGCGCAGGCGGCGGCGCAGAGGTATTGGGGCATCAACATCGGCGATGTTTCCGCGGCCCAGGCGGCGGAACTGGCGGCGACCCTGCCCGGCCCCGTGAAGAACAACCCGGCCACGCGCACCGCCTATTTCGAAAAGCGGTCGCAGAAGATTCTGTCATTGCTCGAACGTTTCCCGGGCGATGCCGTGGATGCCGTTTACCCGAGCCATCCCGAGCTGTTCTCCCCACCGCCAGAGAATGGGGATTCGCCAGTGGTGGCGGAGCCCCTCTCTGAGCGGGCCAGGCCGTTTTAACGCCCATCGCCTGCGGGTGCTCCGGCAGGGTATGATTTCGACCAAACAAGCCGGATGCCCCGCATAAAATCACTATTATGGCCAGACGAACGAAGTAGGGCGACGATTATTATGCCCAGACGAACGGAGTAGGGCGACATCTTGACCTTTCAGGAACTCATATTCACGCTTTCCCAATATTGGGCTCGTCAGGGCTGTGTCGTCCTGCAACCTTACGATATGGAAATGGGCGCGGGCACGTTCCACACCGCCACGTTCCTGCGGGCGCTCGGCCCGGAGCCGTGGAAGGCCGCTTATGTGCAGCCCACGCGCCGTCCCAAGGATGGCCGCTATGGCGATAACCCGAACCGCTTGCAGCATTACTATCAGTTTCAGGTGGTGCTCAAGCCCTCGCCGGACAATATCCAGGAACTCTATCTCGATTCGCTGCGTGCGCTCGGTATCGACACCAAGATGCACGACATCCGTTTCGTCGAAGACGACTGGGAGTCGCCCACGCTCGGGGCGTGGGGTTTGGGCTGGGAGGTATGGCTGAATGGCATGGAGGTGACGCAGTTCACCTATTTCCAGGAAGTCGGCAGCCTGCCGTGCAAGCCGGTGCTCGGCGAAATCACCTATGGCCTTGAACGCCTCGCGATGTATTTGCAGGGCGTGGAAAATGTTTTCGATCTCACGTGGACCCAGGGCGTCACCTACGGCGACGTGTACCACCAGAACGAGGTCGAGCAATCCAAATACAATTTTGAACACTCGAACGTGAACTGGCTGTTCCAGCAGTTCAACGGCTTCGAGTCTGAGGCCAAGCGCCTGATGGAAGCGGGTCTGCCGCTGCCGGGGTTCGAGATGGTGATGAAGTGCTCGCACACCTTCAACCTGCTCGATGCGCGCGGCGCGATTTCCACCACCGAGCGCGCCGCCTATATCGGGCGTGTGCGCGCGCTGGCGCGGCAGGTGGCGCAGAGTTACTACGAATCGCGCGAGCGCCTGGGGTTTCCTATGTGTAAGACGCACGAGCAACCCGCGCCAAAGCAGGCAAAGAAGAAATAAATTATGGCGAATCAAAGCCTGCTCATTGAACTCCTGACCGAAGAGCTGCCGCCGAAGTCGCTCGCGCGCCTGTCCGAGGCCTTCAGCCGCCATGTATTCGAGGGGTTAAAAGAAAAGGGTTTTTTGAGCGCTAATTCCGCTGCCGAACCCTTTGCTACGCCTCGGCGTCTGGCCGTGCGGGTGTCGGACGTGCTGGCGAAACAGCCGGATCGCGTGGTGGAGCGCAAGGGCCCGGCCGTTACCGCCGGTTATGGCGCCGATGGCCAACCCACACCAGCGTTACTTGGCTTTGCCAAGTCCTGTGGCGTGGAGGTCACGAAGCTCGAAAAGCGTCCAGGCGATAAAGGCGAGCAATTTGTATACAGCTTCAAGCAAAAGGGTGAGTTGCTCGCCAAGCATCTCGCGACCGTTGTCGAAACGGGTTTGAAAAAACTGCCGGTGGCAAAGATGATGCGCTGGGGCAGCGGTGAGGCGCAGTTCGTGCGTCCGGTGCACGGACTTATCATGATGCACGGCGCCAAGATCATCTCCGGCGAAGTGTTAGGAATCAAAAGCGGCAAGAAAACCCTTGGCCACCGTTTCCTGAGCAAGGGCGCGGTTACCGTTACCCACGCCGATCATTATGAAGAACTTCTTGTGCGTCAGGGCGCGGTGATCGCGCATTACGAGACACGCGCCAAGATAATCGAAAAGCAGCTCGATGAAGCGGCAAGGAAATTGGGCAAGTTGGTGTCGTGGAATCTTGGCAAGGGAGCGGACTTGGTGGGCGAGGTCACGAGCCTTGTCGAATGCTCCGCCGTGTACACGGCCGCCTTCAGCGAGGATTTTCTGGCGGTGCCAAAGGAATGTCTCATCACCAGCATGCAGCAGCACCAGAAGTATTTCCCGCTCGAAGACGGCAAGGGAAAACTGCTGCCGCAATTCCTGTTCGTGAGCAACATCAGGACCAAGACGCCGAAACACATCATTCATGGCAACGAGCGTGTGTTGCGCGCGCGATTGTCGGACGCCAAGTTTTTCTACGATCAGGACCGCAAGACCAGGCTTGCCGACCGCGTGCCGCGGCTTGCCAATGTGGTTTACCACAACAAGCTGGGTAGCCAGCTGGAACGTGTTGAGCGCATCCAGAAACTGGCCGGAGAAATTGCACGGCTGGTCAAGGCCGATGTCGCGGCGACGGAGCGTGCCGCCTACCTTGCCAAGGCCGATCTTCTTACTGATATGGTAGGCGAGTTCCCGGAGTTGCAGGGCATCATGGGGCAGTATTATGCAAACCATGACGGGGAAGAGCCGAGCGTTGCCGTAGCAGTTCGGGAACATTATCTGCCGCGCTATGCAGGCGATGCCCTGCCCTCGAAGGCCGAAAGCCTGAGCGTCGCCTTGGCGGACAAGCTGGACACCCTGGTTGGCATTTATGGTATCGGGTTGGTCCCGACCGGCGATAAGGACCCCTTCGGTTTGCGGCGTCAGGCCCTGGGCGTGATCCGCATTCTGGTGGAATCCAGAAACCTGCCCTCGCTGGATGTAACGGGGCTGTTGCAGATGGCGTGCAGCTACTTTCCGAACGGCGTCATTGCTGACG
>CAYIQV010000135.1:0-5196 GCA_964365635.1 uncultured Acidiferrobacteraceae bacterium | reverse complement strand
GATTGGAGGAGCTCAGACGCCGGAACAGTGACAAAGGCGTCGCCGGTTTTCCCAGTTCAATCCGCCAGGCACGCGACAGATTGACCTGAAATACATCACCAGCCTGGATGTAGTCCTTGATGCGCCCGACCTGCTCCAGGAATTGCTCAGGAGATTCATCACGAATGTTGTCCAGAATGACGTCGGCATCGGCCGGCGTTTCCTGCGGACCCATGTCGTCGCGCAACAAAGGTAACAGTTCCTGCTCGCGACCGGCTTCACACACCAGCAATGTCTGGCGCGTGGCGTGGTCGTTAATGACCGCAGCCGGGAATCGTGTGGCGCTGGCTATGGGAAAGGTTGATTTTCCGGCGACACTGCCGATGGAGGGTTCAACCTGCGCCGCCAGTTCATAGCCCATGTAGACAAACCATCCTCCAGTAAAAGGAGGCGCGTCATTCGTGGGCGCGTCGGCGGGTACCGATAATCGGCGCCATTCCTGGTCAAACGCCGCGAGAAAATCATTCGTGCTGAGTTTTTGCTGATCGTGGTAGAGCTGCTGATCCGTGTCGAGCGTGAGCGATTCGCCGGGGAAGGCAAACAGAATGTCGTAACGCGAACGCGGCGAGTCCTGCGCCGTACTGGCCAGCAGGTGCGGGTAACGTTCGGGATGTTGCGCGTGCAGCGCGCCGAGGTCGGCTGTACCTGTCAAACGGGCACAGGCATAGCCAGATGAGGAAACAGATTTTTTCTTGTGTGTCTGTCCGGCAATCACGCCAGTTTGCGAAATACCAACGTTCCGTTGGTGCCACCAAATCCAAAGGAATTGGTGATCGCGACGTCGATCTTCATCTGGCGCGGGGTGTTGGGGACATAGTCCAGATCGCAATCGGGATCGGGTGTGACGAGGTTGGTCGTTGGTGGCGCCACCTGGTGAAGCACGGCCAGCGCGGTGTAAACCGCCTCGATGCCGCCGGCGGCGCCCAGCAGATGACCGGTCATGGATTTGGTTGAACTCATCGCCAGTTTGTACGCGTGGTCGCCAAAAGCCGCCTTGGCGGCGAGCGTCTCCGCACGATCGCCCAACGGCGTGGACGTACCGTGGGCATTGATGTACTGCACCTGATCGGTGTTGAGGCCAGCATTGCGCAACGCATTGCGCATGCAACGTGCTGCGCCTTCGCCGCCTTCTGACGGGCTGGTCATGTGGTAGGCGTCGCCGCTCATGCCAAAACCAACGAGCTCGCAATAGATTTTCGCGCCGCGTTTCTTCGCGTGTTCGTATTCTTCGAGCACCACCACACCCGCCCCTTCGCCCAGCACAAAACCATCGCGGTCCTTGTCCCAAGGACGGCTCGCCGTTTCGGGGCTGTCGTTACGTGTCGATAACGCCTTGGCGTTGCCAAATCCGGCCAGCGCGGTCGGCGTGATGGCGGCTTCGGCGCCACCGGCAATCATGACGTCGGCGTCGCCGTACTCGATTAACCGGCCGGCATCGCCGATACCGTGAGTGGCGGTGGCGCAGGCCGTTACCATGGCAAGGTTAGGCCCCTTGAACCCATACATGACCGACAAGTCGCCCGAGATCATGTTGATGATGCTCATGGGGACGTAAAACGGAGAGACACGGCGTGGGCCTTTTTCCGCAATGGTGCGGGTGGTGTCTTCAATAGTACCGACACCGCCAATGCCGGAGCCGAGATGGACGCCGATGCGCTCGGCGTTGGCCTCGGTGACTTCCAGGCCGGAATCCTTGATCGCCTCGATGCTGGCGGCCATGCCGAGCTGAATGAAGCGATCCATGCGGCGCGCTTCCTTCTCGGAAATGCCAAATTGGGTGGGGTCGAAGTTTTTTACTTCACCGGCGATCGTGGCCGGGTAGCCGGTGGCGTCAAAGCGTGTTACCCGCCCTATTCCGCTTTTTCCGGCCAGGATGTTCCGCCAGTTTTCCGCTGTACCGATGCCGACTGGCGAGACAGTACCAAGTCCGGTGATCACAATACGCCGCTTGCTCAAGACAGGTTCCCTCAGATTGGCGGCGCAGGATTACCCGCCGCGCTTAATAAAGCCAAGAGGCCGTCACCACGGCAGTGGATGACGGCCTCTCCTGCTATTTGAGTCGATCAACTCTGATGAGAATTGATGTAATCGATGGCCTGCTTCACGGTGGTGATCTTTTCGGCCTGCTCATCAGGGATTTCGCAGTCAAACTCCTCTTCCAGCGCCATGACGAGTTCAACGGTATCCAGGGAGTCGGCGCCCAGGTCGTCCACGAAAGAAGCATCCGGCTTGACTTCGCCTTCGTTGACACCCAGTTGTTCCACAACGATTTTCTTGACGCGCTCTTCAATACTGCTCATGGGTAAAATATCCTCCAAAATTGACTTGCTGCCCCCGTGCGGGCGCATAGTTAACACTATTTGCCTAAAATCGTCCAGCAATTGGCCGGCACGGATGTGCCGGCCAATTGCAAAAATCACTTGGAATTTCAGATTATTGCGGCGACCAATGCTTTCAGTTGCGAAGGATAACAACCCAAGGGGTTTATTCAAGCACGTATTCGTGTCGCCGCAATAATCACAAATTGGCTTAATTCATGTACATACCGCCGTTGACATGCAGGGTCAGGCCAGTGATGTAGGCGGCCTGCGGCGACGCCAAAAACGCCACGGCGTAAGCCACTTCTTCCGCTGTGCCCAAACGCCCCAAGGGGATCTGGTTTACAAGCAGCTCCTTCTGGGCCTCGGGCAGGCTGCGGGTCATGTCGGTATCAATAAAACCCGGCGCCACAGCATTGACCGTGATATGGCGCGAACCGATTTCACGTGCCAGTGAACGGGTGAACCCCGCCAGCCCGGCCTTGGCTGCCGCGTAGTTTGCCTGACCTGCATTGCCGATGGAACCCACCACCGAGCTGATGCTGATGATCCGGCCGGCGCGAGCCTTCATCATGGGACGCAGACAGGCCTTGCTCATACGGTATACCGACTTGAGGTTGGTCTCCATAATAGAGTCCCATTCGTCTTCTGACATGCGCAGTAGCAGATTGTCGCGCGTGATCCCGGCGTTGTTGACGAGAATAGTAGGTGCTCCGCAGGTCTTTTCCATGTCCGCCAGCACTGCCGCCACGGATTCCGCTTTAGTGACATCCAGCACTACGCCTCGTCCAACTATATCCTTCTCTTTCAATGTACTGTTTATATTCTCTGCACCATTACTTGAGGTAGCAGTACCTATAACCTGTGCACCCTGACGCCCCAGTTCGAGTGCAATGGCCTGCCCGATTCCGCGACTGGCCCCGGTAACCAAGGCGACCTGACCTTTAAGTAACATATCCCCTCCTCACCTTAGGATCCTGATGCGAACGCCAGAGCCTCACGCAACGTCGCCGGATCGTACACCGGCAGCGTCTCGGCAGTTTTTACAATGCGCTTGTTGAGGCCAACAAGCACCTTGCCGGGCCCGCATTCTATCAATTTGTTTGCGCCATCGGCCGCAATTTTCTGAATGGTTTCCACCCAGCGCACGGGGGATTCGATTTGCCGTACCAGAGCCTGACGGATGGCATCGGCGCTGGTTTCTGGCTGAACATGGGCGTTATGAATAATGGGAACGTTCGGCGAGCGGATATCCACCTGCTTCAGGCGTTCGGCCATGCGTTCAGCCGCCGGGTGCATCAAGGCGCTGTGCGAAGGCACGCTCACCGGCAGCAGGACGGCGCGCTTGGCACCGGCCGCTTTGGACTGGGCCACGGCCCGCGCGACGGCGGCGGCGGTACCGGCAATAACTACTTGTCCCGGCGAATTGAAGTTCACGGCATCCAGCACTTCGCCTTCGGCCGCCTGACGGCACAACTGGCGTACGGCATCATCCTCAAGTCCGAGAATAGCCGCCATGCCGCCCTGTCCCGCTGGCACAGCTTCCTGCATGAACCGCCCGCGATCGGACACGAGCTTTACGGCATCGGCAAACGTCACCGCTTCGGCGCAAACCAGCGCTGTGTACTCACCCAGGCTGTGGCCAGCCATCACCGAAGGCCGCGCGCCGTTGTTTGCCAGCCATACGCGCCAAACCGCTACGCCTGCTGCCAGCATGGCCGGCTGGGTAATTTGGGTTTCATTAAGCTTGGCTTCGGGGCCTTGTTCCACAACTTGCCACAAATCGTAGCCAAGCGCCTGCGAGGCCTCGGCAAACGTAGCTTTGACTTGGGCGTGTTCGCGTGCGAGGTCAGCCAACATGCCGACCGCCTGAGAGCCCTGTCCGGGAAAAACGAATGCAAGTTTCATGATGTTTCGAGAGCTATATGATTATTTGACGCAAAGACGCGAAGGCGCAAAGAGAATCACAACAGGCTTCGCACTGGAAAAATAAATTTTCAATTTATCCTTTGCGTCTTTGCGTCAAAAACTCTTATCAATACTTCAACAAAACCGAGCCCCAGGTAAAGCCGCCGCCGAAGGCCTCCATCATTACCGTGTCGCCGCGCTGGATGCGTCCGTCACGTACCGCTTCGTTGAAAGCCAGCGGTATCGAGGCGGCCGAGGTGTTGCCATGGCGATCCACCGTCATCACTACGTGGTCCATGGACATGCCCAATTTTTTGGCCGTGGCACTGATGATGCGGTTGTTAGCTTGATGCGGCACCAGCCATTTGATGTCAGATTTTTTCATGTGGTTGGCAGCCAGTGTTTCGTCCACGATGCGTCCAAGCGTGTTGACCGCCACCTTGAATACCTCGCTGCCTTCCATTTTTACGAAGGCATTGCCGGCGATGACCTTGTCGTAACCCTGAGAGATACCAGAGGGAACCTCGAGCAGACTCTTGTACTGTCCGTCGGCATGAATATGGGTGGAGATAATTCCAGGCTTGTCGTCCGCCGTCAGAATCACCGAGCCGGCACCATCACCGAACAACACGCACGTGGTGCGGTCCGTCCAGTCAATGATGCGCGAGATCGTTTCGGAACCCACGATCAAGGCACAACGTGAGGCGCCGGATTTGATAAATTTATCGGCAATGGAAAGCGCGTACACAAAACCGGTACAGACCGCCTGCACGTCGAAGGCCGGGCAACCATGGATGTCGAGACGCTGTTGCAGCAGACAGGCCGTGCTCGGAAAAATCTGGTCGGGGGTGGTGGTCGCCACGATAATCAGATCGATGTCGTTGTTGCTGATGCCCGCCGCCTCGATGGCCTGACGCGCCGCCTGTTCGGC
>CAYIQV010000134.1:0-5216 GCA_964365635.1 uncultured Acidiferrobacteraceae bacterium | reverse complement strand
GCAACTGGGCTTGCTGCCGCTGCTCGAAAAGAATCTGGTCGACCCACAACATCTTATCGCTGATGCCAAATCCGGCGTCAGCGGCGCGGGCCGCAAAGCCGAAGTGTATGCGCTCTTCTCCGAGGCCGCCGATACCATGAAGGCCTATGCCGTGGCTGGCCATCGCCACTGGCCGGAGATTCGCCAGGGTCTGGAAGCGGTGTACGGAAAACCGGTGGGCCTGACCTTCGTGCCGCATCTCACGCCCATGATCCGCGGTATCCACGCGACACTCTATTCACGGCTGACGAAGAAGACGGAGAATCTGCAGAAGATTTTTGAAGAACGCTACGCCAACGAGCCGTTCGTGGACGTCATGCCTGCGGGCAGCCACCCCGAGACACGCTCGGTGCGCGCCTCCAATGTCTGCCGGCTCGCGGTACATCAGCCGCAGGGTGGCGATATGGTGGTGGTGCTGTCGGTGATCGATAATCTGGTCAAGGGCGCCGCCGGTCAGGCGATCCAGAACATGAACCTCCTGTTCGGGTTGAACGAGCGTACCGGCCTTGACCAGCCCGGCGTGTTGCCGTAAACCTACGCCCACAATGGACCCCCGCGCCAGCGCGGTTTGACTACCAGGACTGTTAATGCTCGATTTGAACAAACCCGGTGACCTCGTCATCAAGCCGCGCTATTCCCCGCGCATCAAGCTGCTGATCGCGGGTTCCGTCGCTCTGGCGCTGGTGGTGACCGCCGGTCTCATTTACAACTTCGGCCTGACGCGTGCCGGTTTTGAACGCTACTCGGCCGAGCAGATGCAACTCACGTTGCAGGGCGAGTCGCGCAAGCTCAAGGACGATAACGACGAACTGCGTGAGTCCCTGGCCCGTGCGCAACGCACCATCCAGATGGACCAGGCGTCCTATCAGGAGCTGGACAAGTCGCTCAAGGCCTCCGCCCAGGAGATCGTCAAGCTGCGGGAGGAGCTCCATTTCTACCGCAACATCATTTCGCCGTCGGACAAGAAGGCCGGCCTGCGCATCCAGAGTCTTTCTATCGAGCCGGTCGGCACGGCGAATCAATTCCGCTACAAGGTGGTGCTGATCCAGGCCTTGAAGCACGATTATGCTATCCAGGGGCGGGTCAACTTCGAGATTATCGGGATGCAGATGGGCGAGGATACAGTGCTGAAATTTCCGGCGGCCGACGAAAAGCCCATTGTGGCCAATTTCAAGTATTTTCAGGACATCGAGGGCAAGTTTGAATTACCCAAAAACTTTCAGCCCAGGCGTATTAAAATAAGCATAACCACGTCAGGAGGCGGTACCACATCGGTGGATGCTACCTACGCCTGGCCGCGAGCCTGACCCACAGAATCAGCCCGGAAGCAGCTACAATGAATACGAGACGGAGGGAATAGGGATGTTGAGCGCAATTGGAAAAACACCGAGCCAAAAACCGTGTAACACAATCGATACTCTGATCGGCGTCAAGACGGAAGTGAAAGGTGACGTCATCTTTACCGGCGGGTTGCGCATTGATGGCAAGGTCCGGGGCAATGTGACCGCCAAGGGCGATGCCAACAGCACGCTGGTGCTGAGCGAGAACGCCAGCATCACGGGCAACGTGACGGTGCCGCACATCATTACCAATGGCACGATCAAGGGAAACGTGCGGGCATCCGAGCGTGTCGAGCTTCAAACCAAATCGGAAATCACCGGGGATGTGTATTACAAGGTGATTGAAATGGCCTTGGGGGCCGTGATCAACGGCAATCTGGTGCGTGAAGGGACGGAACCCGCACGGGAAAAGGGGACAATCAGTCGCTTGAAGACGGCCATGGAAAGCAATTCCGAGACGGAAGACTGAGATTGTTGACCTCTTGGATCAAGAATAGGATAATGTTTGTTGCTTAGTATTTTCTGTGGAGAAAATGAAATGACCGCTGCCATGCCTGAAATGCCTTCCCTCCTTCTGTTTACCGACAACGCGGCGCAGAAGGTGAAGGATCTGATCGACGAGGAAAAGAATCCTGCCCTCATGCTGCGCGTGTTTGTCTCCGGCGGCGGGTGTTCCGGGTTTCAGTACGGATTCACGTTCGAAGAGAGCGCCAACGAGGACGATACCCGCGTTGAGAAAAACGGCGTGACCCTGCTGATTGATCCGCTCAGTTTCCAGTATCTGGCCGGCGCCGAGATCGATTATCAGGAAGGCCTGAATGGCGCGCAGTTCGTGATCAAGAATCCGAACGCCAAGACCACCTGCGGGTGTGGGTCGTCGTTCAACGCTTAAATAAAGTAACAAGTTTCAAGTTGCACGTAGCAAGAAAGGAGGCGCCAGCCTCCTTTCTTCGTTTCAACAGATTTTCCCGCCACGTGTTACGTGCCACTAAGCCTTATAAATCCCCCCCAAAATTACCGCCCGCCGTGCACCCGTGACGCTCGGCAAGTTTCCCGGAAGGCCTTCGAGCGTCTGGTGCGCGAGCCAGGCGAATGCCACCGCTTCGACCCAGTCCGGGTGCAGCCCGAGGGCCTCGGTCGTGGCGACCGGGATGCCGGAAAAATGGTTTGTCAGCGCGGAGATCAATTCACGGTTGTGGGCGCCGCCACCGCAGACATAGACCTCCTGGGTCTGCGGCAGGAAACGCCGGACCGCCTGGGCAATGGTCTGCGCCGTGAGTTGCAGCAGGGTGGCCTGAATATCCACGACGGACGGCAGGGAGGCGAGTTTGCCCAAATGGCCGTTGAGCCATTCGAGGTTGAAATGCTCACGCCCCGTGCTCTTGGGTGGGGCTGCGCCGAAGTAGGGGTCGGTCAGCAGTTGATCCAGTAATTCCCTGGAAGAGTTGCCGGAGGCGGCCCACTGGCCGGCCTCGTCGTGCTCGCGTGCGCAGTGATGGCCGATCCATTGATCGAGCAGGGTGTTGCCCGGGCCGGTATCAAAGCCGGTGATGGGTCCGGTGTCGTCGCGAGGCAGGTAGGTGACATTGGCAATGCCGCCGATATTGACGATGGCACGGTGGCGTTGGGGCGAATGAAACATTTGCCGGTGGAATGCCGGCACCAGCGGCGCCCCCTCGCCGCCGGCGGCAATGTCGCGCGCGCGGAAATCTGCCACGGTGGTAATTCCAGTGCGCTCGGCAATCACCGAGGGGTTGCCGATCTGTATCGTAAACGGATGCTCAGCCTTGGGACGGTGACGCAGCGTCTGGCCATGGCTGCCGATGGCGCGGATGTTCTTTTTATCCATGCCGGATTGCGCGATCACGGCCTGGGCGGCCTCGGCAAACAACTCACCCAGCACCATGTCGAGTTCTCCGAGACGTTCGATTTCGTTGGCGCCGTTGCGCATCAGTGACTGAATCTCGCCGCGGAGGGCGGGAGAAATAGGGTGCTCATGGGTGGCGAGGACAACGGGTTGGCCGTGGGCAGGGATGGAAACGAGCGCGGCGTCGACGCCGTCGACACTGGTCCCGGACATCAGCCCGATGTAGTTCATGCCAACAGTTTCAAGTAGCAAGTTTCAAGTAGCAAGTGGTTTTGCTTGCCACTTGTTACTTGCCACGTGCAACTTGAGTATTGCGGCCAATCAGATCGAGCTGGGTCATGCGGATCTGGGCCATGCGTTCGAAGTCCTGCCGGTTCTCCGCCGCGATCGGGGTTGATCCGGGGAACTTGTACGTCAGCGGGTTGCGGTGTTCACCGTTGACCTGAAATTCGTAATGCAAATGCGGCCCGGTGGCGAGCCCCGTTTTACCGACATAGCCGATGATCTGGCCCTGTTCCACGTAGCTGCCCACACGGACGCTGGCGTTGAAACGGGACAAGTGAGCGTACAGCGTGCTGTAGGCGCCGCCATGGCGGATGACAATGCATTGGCCATAGCCGCCTTTCGAACCCAGCGACAGTATTCTTCCCGTCGAGGTGGCGCGCACGGGTGTGCCCACAGGGGCGCCATAGTCCACGCCGGTGTGCGCGCGCCGGGTTTTGAGAATGGGGTGGAAGCGGCCGCTGGAGAAGCGCGAGGTGATGCGGCTGAATTCCACCGGTGTGCGCAGGAATTGCCGGCGCATGCTCATGCCCTCGGGCGTGTAGTACGAAGTAAAGCCGCTGGCGTCGTGGTAGCCCATGGCACGATAGACTTTTCCCTGGCTGATGAATTCGGCGGCCAGAATCGGTCCATCCGCAATCTTTTGGCCCCGCCAGTATTTTTCCTCGTGGGTGACGGAGAAGCTGTCGCCACGGCGCAGGTCGAGGGCGAAGTCGATATCCCAGCCAAAGATCTCGACGATTTTCATGATGAGCGCGTCGGCAAGCCCGGCCTCCTGCCCGTCTTCGAACAACGAGGACTCAATGGTTCCGGTGACATGGGCAATCCGTGTTTCGAACTGGCGCGTTTCCTTGATGACGTCGAATTGCGGTCCCGCGCGCACGAGGCGCATGGTTTCGCTGAGGTCCATATCAAGACTGAGCTCCTGCAGCTGGCCACTGGCATCCGCGCGCAGGCGCAGGATTTGTCCGGGGTGTATCTGGTAGAGCGTCCGCGCCTCCGGATTGATTTGAACCAGCCGCATGATCTCACCTTCCTCGTGCCCGGCCTGCTTCAGGATGTCCGAAAGGGTGTCCCCTTTACGGACCTTGACCTCTTCCCATTTTCCCTCGGTGGGTAAATTTTCCGACGAGGTGGCCGGTGAGGCGCCTATCTCTTTCGATCCGTCTCCCATGCCATTAATAACTTGTGGCGGTGGGGTGGCCATCAGGCCCTGGACGGATTCCGCAAGAAGGGGATCGCGTGGGGCGATGGAGGCGATGGTGACCGAGGTGAGGAAAACGGCCAGAACCAGCAGCCAGACAGGGCGCTTGGACAAGCGCCAGTGTGCCATTAATGTTGCGTATTTTTTGAGCATGGTATTTTCATCCGGCCTGGAACTTCCCTGGCCCGTTGTTTTTTGTTCCTGAGAGGGAGCGTGCCTCCAAGTTTAGCCTATGGTTGGTGCCGTCTGAAGGCGAATTTCACGTTCCGGAGAACATGCCATGGCGTGGCGGCCTATGGTACCCTTTGTGATGCCTATGATAATTCATATTTGCGGAAATCTTCATGCCTGAGGCAGACGAGGCGCTGCGCCTCATCAAGCGCGGCACAGATGAAATTTTGCTCGAAGCGGAGCTGAAGGAACGGCTCAAGTCGGGCAAGCGTCTGCGCGTGAAAGCCGGGTTCGACCCGACCGCGCCCGATCT
>CAYIQV010000133.1:0-5231 GCA_964365635.1 uncultured Acidiferrobacteraceae bacterium | reverse complement strand
ACTGCGCTGACAGATGCGGTTCGAAAGAATCATATTGAAGTGGTCCGCTCGCTCGTCGCAAAAGGTGCCGACGTGAACGTGCAACTTCCAGACGACAACACCCCGCTCTCTTGGGCGAAGGCGAAGAAAAACCGAGAAATGATCGAGCTGCTCAAGCGTGCCGGAGCGAAGGAATCATAGGGCTCTATCAACTTCTCTACCCCTCTCAAAAAAGACCCTCCGGGGGTCTATGTGAATACTGCTGCGATCAAGCGATCAAGGGGTCAGAGTCCTTGAAATCCACATCCCAGCCGCGTTAACGTAGCACCAAGCGTTCTCGCACACACGGAGTGGCGTCATGGCTCGACTTCCAAGAATCGTGGTACCGGGGCAACCCCTGCACATTATCCAACGCGGCAACAACCGTGAGCCGTGCTTCTTCGCCGACGAGGATTATCGCTTCTATCTGGATAGCTTGAAGGACGCGTCGAGCCGGTATGGCTGCCGGGTACATGCCTACGTCCTGATGACCAATCATGTGCATCTGCTGCTGACACCGGAAGCGGTCGAGTCTCCATCGGCGCTACTCCAATCGGTCGGCCGGCGTTATGTCCACTATGTCAACCAAGTGTACCGTCGCACCGGTACGTTGTGGGAAGGGCGCTTCAAATCGGCATTGATCGACTCCGATCGTTATCTCCTGACATGCAGCCGCTATATCGAACTCAACCCGGTGCGGGCCCGGATGGTGGAGCAACCCGGCGACTACCGTTGGTCGAGTTATCGACACAACGCACTTGGACAGGTGGACGCGTTGCTAACGTCACATTTTCTCTATGAGGGATTGGATACCGATGCCATGCAGCGTTGCGCTGCCTACCGTTCCTTGTTCAGCGTTCAAGCAGATCCGGTCGAACTCCAGGCGATACGCACCGCTACGGAAACAGGGACAATCTTGGGCAACGACCGGTTCAAGGAAAATATCGAAGCGACATTGAAGCGCCGCATCGAACGATTGCCACACGGCGGTGATCGAAAGAGCGAAGTCTTTCGTGATCAGCTAAAGAGCATTTCTGATTGATGAATTTTCAAGGACTCTGACCCCTTGACCCCCTTGATACCGGCCTGATAGCCCTAACGTGGTGCCTGACGCGAGGCGGTCGTAGTTCTTTGCAGCTTGGCGGCTTCCTGTCCCAGTAGAAGCATAGGGTCGACGCGGGTGTTGTTGAGACTTACGGTCCAGTGCAGGTGCGGGCCGGTGGCGCGCCCGGACATTCCAATTTCTCCTATTTTATTCCCCGGCTGCACATGGGTTCCGCGCTCTACCGAGATGCGACTCAGGTGGTTCAGCATGGAGATCAGCCCCTGACCGTGATCGATGAACACGGTTTTGCCGTTGAAGAAGTATTCGCCGGTTTCAACCACGGTTCCTTCCGCCGGTGCTGTCACGGATGTGCCCGTGGGCGCAGCGATGTCGATGCCGCTGTGCGGCTGGCGCGGTTCGTTGTTGAAAAAGCGCTTTAACCCGAACACACTGCTCAGGCGGCCGTAGCCCGGCAGTTTGAACTGCAACGGCGGCAATTCCAGATCGGTCCAGGTGGTAAAGGCGCGCTGCTGTATTTCCTGTTCCCTGGCAATGCGCTTCAGATCCTCTTCGCCGGGTTCAACCAAGCGCTTGTCCTTGAGCGTCAAATGTTGCGATGCATATTCCTTGGTGCGGACCAGAAAGAAATAGTCCTTGTTTTTCTCAGGCGTTTCCTTGGTCACCACGGCGTGCGGTCCGGGCGCGAGCGTCAGCGGCAGTCCGATGATCGCCTGCCAGTAGCCCGCGTGGCGTATGACCATGACACGCTGATCATCGAAATAGGCGACCGGTGCGGGCGCGGTGTCTACGGTCAGTGGAACAATGGCGATACCGCCGGGCACAGTGTTTTCCTGCGGCAATTCCGCCGCTGTGGCCGTGAGAGCAAATACAGTAAGGCCGATGGCGGCGGCGAGTCTAGAACCTATCTCAAAAATACTCCTGCATATATATGTAGGGTGGGCATCGCCCACCGACACGGCTGCGCCAACGGTTTGATGGTGGGCAGTGCCCACCCTACATATTTTGAAATAAGTTCTAGTCATCATAGGTTTTTTCCACCAGACAATCGATCCGGCCATGGGAGAGCTTGGCCTTGATGCGATCACCCGGTTTGATTGTGCGCGTATCCGTAATCACGGCACCGGTATCGGCGCGAGTAACAATAGTATAGCCGCGCTCAAGGGTGGCGAGCGGGCTCAGGGCATTCAATGATTGAACCGCCTGCTGCGTGCGCATGGCGGCCCGATCCAGTTCGCGCCGCATGCCGGTGACAAGGCGTTCAAATGCATGGCGACACTCGATCTGGAGGGCCTGCAGCCGTGGCCGAGGCGTCTGTTGGCGCAGCCTCCCGCTGATCGCGAGGTAATCGGAACGGGCTTGGCGCAGCCGCGCGGTTTGCGCGAGCGCGAGCCGTTGTGCCAGCGCCGTGAGCCGGTGTTGCACGAACTCAATGCGGTTACGTGGATGCACCAGGCGCGCGCCCAGCCAATCCAGACGCTGGCTGCGATTGCGCAAGCCATCACGCAGGGCCTTCACCAGCCGCGACTCTGTGCGTACGAATTGCGCCAGCCATTCCTCCTGGTGCGGGCTCAGCATCTCGGCTGCCGCTGTCGGCGTCGGCGCGCGCGCGTCGGCCACGAGGTCGGCAATGGTGAAATCGGTTTCGTGGCCGACGCCGCACACGAGCGGAATCGGGCAGGCGGCGATGGCGCGCGCCACGATTTCTTCATTGAACGACCACAGGTCTTCGAGCGAGCCGCCGCCGCGCGCGAGAATGAGCGCGTCGCAATCGTGGCGCTGTCCGGCGAGTTTGATGGCCGCGGCGATCTTCTCCGCCGCGCCTTCCCCCTGCACCGGGACCGGATAGACGAGGATGGGAATCGCCGGGAAGCGGCGCTTGAGCGTGGTCAGGATGTCGTGCAGTACGGCGCCGGAAGGCGAGGTGATGATGCCGATGCGCCGCGGCAGTCGCGGCAGCGGTTTTTTATGCACTGTCTCGAACAGCCCTTCCTTCGCGAGACGTTGTTTGAGCGCCTCGAAGGCGCGCCGCAACGCCCCTTCGCCGGCGTCTTCCAGATGTTCGACGATCAGCTGAAACTCACCGCGGCCTTCATACAGGGTGACGCGGGCACGCACCAGCACCTGCATGCCATCGCGCGGTACCGTGGTTAGCAATCGTGCCTGGCGGCTGAAGAGGGCGCAACGGATTTGCGCCTGGCTGTCCTTGAGGGAAAAATACACATGGCCAGAGGCCGGGCGCGCCAGGTTGGAGATTTCGCCTTCCACCCAAAGCATGGGAAAGCTGCCTTCGAGCAGCGCTTTGGCTTCGTGGTTCAGACGCGAGATGGTGTAGACATCGCGAAACGGGCTGGTGGCGGGACGAAATTCTTCCATGCTCAAAACATAGCTTTATTGACAGGAATAAAAAAGCCGGGTCGCCCCGGCTTTTTTTGTATCGGACTGTGGCAGCGCTTATTGGAAGCGGGCGACGGGGGCGGCGTTGTCCCGGGCCTGTTGCTGGGCCAGTTGTGCTTCTTTGGTGGCTTTGTTCACCAGCTTCACGGCCTTGGCCATTTCGGCATCGGCCTTGGCGCTATCGCCGCTCTTACGGGCAGCGTCGGCTTCGATCTTGGCCTCTTTGGATTCCTTCAGGAATTTTTCCGTGTTATTCCAGAGGAAGCCGGTTTTTTCCGCTATCTTGATCTCGTTTTCCGCCTGGACCACCAGTTGGTTGTAATCAGCCTCCTGAGACGGTCCGGCCCCGGTGCCGGTACAGCCGGCCATGATCAGGGTAAACGCGCACAACGTCAGAGCAGTTTTCATCTATATCCTCCTGTGATATCCAGATCAAGTGTGGTCTGGACTCAAGGTAATGCACAATTTTTTTCACGTCAACCTGAAGTTGCTTGGCCCCGGCAAAAACCTGCCCGGCATGGGGAATAACAGGCTGGGGTCGCACGTCGCAGTTTACGGCAGGCCGGCTCTTTCCGTATAATGCGGCATGCGTATAGTCCAAGAAGCCCTTACCTTTGACGATGTCCTGCTGATCCCCGCGTATTCGGCCGTCCTGCCCAAGGACGTCGACCTCAAAACCTCTCTCACGCGCTCCATCAGCCTCAGCATCCCCCTGTTGTCGGCCGCCATGGATACAGTGACGGAAGCCCGCGCCGCCATCTGTCTGGCCCAGGAAGGGGGATTGGGTGTGATCCACAAGAATCTCACCCCGGAACGCCAGGCCGAGGAAGTGCGCCGGGTGAAGAAGTTCGAAAGCGGCATCATCAGCAACCCCATCACGGTTACACCCGACACCACGATTCGCAAGGTGCTGGAACTCACCCGCGCCCATCATATCTCCGGCGTGCCGGTCACGCAGGGCGGAAAACTGGTCGGCATCGTGACCAGCCGCGACCTGCGTTTCGAGACGCGCTACGACGAACCGGTGTCGCGCATCATGACATCGCAGGAGAAACTGGTGACGGTCAAGGAAGGCGCCGCGCGCGATGAAATTCTCAAGCTGCTGCACGCGCACCGCATCGAAAAGATTCTGGTGGTGGATGACAAGTTTGGCCTGAAGGGCCTGATCACGGTCAAGGATATCCAGAAGTCATCCGAGTTCCCGCGCTCCGCCAAGGACCCGAAAGGCCGGTTGCGTGTCGGTGCCGCTGTCGGCGTCGGTGCTGGCACCGAAGAACGTATCGAACATCTGGTGGAAGCCGAGGTGGACGTGATCGTGGTGGATACGGCGCACGGCCATTCGCAGGGTGTGCTCGATCGCGTACGCTGGATCAAGAAACATTATCCCGACATACAGGTTATTGGTGGCAACATCGCCACGGCCGAAGCCGCCAAGGCATTGCGCGATGCCGGCGCGGATGGCGTGAAGGTCGGGATCGGTCCCGGTTCGATCTGCACCACGCGCATGGTCGCGGGTGTGGGTGTGCCGCAGCTTACGGCCATTTCCAATGTGGTCGAGGCGTTGAAGGGCACCGGCATTCCGGTGATCGCCGATGGCGGCATTCGTTATTCCGGCGACATCGCCAAGGCCATTGCCGCCGGCGCCAATACCATCATGATCGGCAGCCTGCTCGCCGGTACCGACGAATCGCCCGGCCAGGTGGAGATCTATCAGGGGCGCTCCTACAAATCCTATCGCGGCATGGGCAGCCTG
>CAYIQV010000132.1:0-5303 GCA_964365635.1 uncultured Acidiferrobacteraceae bacterium | reverse complement strand
GTTCCGGAACGACTGCCGAAGCCGTATTGCAACTCAACAAGGAGCAACAATCCGGTCATAGATTTATCGTTGTTCAACTGCCGGAGCCTTGCAACCCAAAGGAAAAGAGTGGCAAGGCCGCACTTGCTGCCGGATTAAATACCATCGCTGACATCACCAAGGAGCGTGTCCGCCGCGTCATCAAGAAGCTGAACGACGAAGATGCGCAAGCCTCGCCGCAGTTGGCCCTCGCACCCGCCCCTCTCCCTGAGGGAGAGGGGAGAAAACAAGACCGCGGCTTCCGCGTCTTCAAGCTGGCCGAGTCCAACTTCAAGCCGTGGAACGCCGAGTCGCCCAAGGACGCTGAGGGGCTTGCCAAACAGCTAGAACTTCACGTGGACCACATCCACGACGGCCGCACAGCGGACGACCTGTTGTATGAAATCTTGCTCAAGAGTGGCTTCCCGCTCACCACGCCGGTCGAGACGCTGATGCTTGCGGGCAAGGCCGTTCATAGCGTAGCGGGTGGCGCACTGTTCATTTGCCTGGAGCGGGAACTCACGCTGGAACTGATTCGTGCCATGGCCGACAAGAAGCCTGAGCGCGTTGTCTGCCTGGACGAAGGCTTCGCCGGCAACGACCAGCTCAAGGCCAACGCCGTGCAAATCTTCAAGACCAAGGGCGTCACCAGCTTCAAGACGGTATGAACGCAATGAACGGTGAATTGTTGGATCGCATTCTGGAGGTCGCTCAAGTCGGTGAGACCACCGACTGGGAATTCAAGTCGGGGCGTGGCGGTTTTCCGGGGAGCTTTTGGGAAACCTACAGCGCTTTCGCTAACGCTGATGGCGGCATCGTTATCCTGGGCGCGCGTGAGGAGGACGATGGCACGGTGCGACTGGACGGCCTCACCCCGGCGCAACTCGGCGAATACCAGAAAATCCTCTGGGATGGATTGAATAATCGCGGCAAGGTGAGCCGTAACCTGTTGGCCAACGACGATGTGGGCATCGTCACAATAGAGAATGCGAGTCTGCTTGCTATTCACGTGCCGCGCGCCGCGCGTGGTGTTCGTCCGGTGTATCTCGGCCCTACGCCCTTTAACAATACCTATCGCCGCCAGCATGAGGGCGATTACCGATGCGCCGATGACGAAGTGCGCCGCATGCTGGCGGATGCGGACCCGGTGCCGGCCGATCAACGAATTCTGGCGGGTTTCGAACTCGAGGATCTCGATGCCGCCAGCCTGACCCAATATCGCCAGCGCTTTCGTGCCGCCAAGGGTGAACATGCCTGGCTATCTCTGGAGGATAAAGAATTGCTGGAGCGGTTGGGCGGCTGGCGGCGGGATCGCGCCACCGGCGCGGAGGGAATAACGCTTGCGGGGTTACTGATGTTCGGCAAGGATCAGGCGATCCGCGATCCGGAGGCTGCACCGGCCTACTTCGTGGATTATCGGGAGAAGCTCGATCCCGCAACCCGCTGGAGCGACCGTGTGTATCCTGACGGTACTTGGGAGGCCAACCTGTTCCAGTTCTACCAGCGGGTATGGCCAAAACTTTCTGCGGGTTTGTCCGTGCCATTTCAATTGGAAGGCGGGATGCGTCGCGACGAGACGCCGGTACACGAGGCCTTGCGCGAGGCGTTCGTGAATGCCGTGATTCACGCCGATTATTCAGCAACGGGTGGCGTCGTCGTGGAGCGTTATCCGGATCGATTCATGTTCGAAAATCCCGGCACCTTGCTGGTGTCGCTGGAGCAGTTCCGGCGTGGCGGCGTCAGCGAATGCCGCAACAAGTCCTTGCAGAAAATGTTTCTCATGATCGGCGGCGGTGAGCAAGCCGGTTCGGGAGTAGACAAGATTCGCGCCGGTTGGCGGAGCCGCCATTGGCGTGCCCCATTGATTGGCACTCAGACCCAGCCGGACCGGGTGCGGCTGACCTTACCCATGGTCAGTCTGATTCCGGATGCGACGCTGGCGCACCTGCGGGAACTGTTCGGCGCACACATAGCTGCGCTGAGCCCAGCCGAGGTGCAGGCGCTGGCTACCGCGGAGATTGAGGGTTCGGTGTCGAACGCCCGGCTTCAGGAGTTGTTGACCGATCACCCGGTGGATATTACCCGGATGCTCCAGCACCTGTGCGAACAGGGGTTCATGGTCTCGGACAACCGGCGCCGGTGGACGACCTATCGGCTCAGTGGTGGGCCTAAGGAGCCATCGCTCTTTGACACTGGTGGCTCCTCTCATTTGGCGGGGGGCTCCTCTCATTTGGCGGATGACTCCTCTCATTTGACCGAGAATGATCAGACGTTGCGCTCGATTGCCGAAACGGTTGCAAGCAAAGGGAAAGCTCCGGTTCCCGAGGTCCGAGGGGTCATATTGTCGCTTTGCCGGGGGCGGTACCTGACGGCTGATGCATTGGCCGGACTATTGAGCCGTACCGCACCGAACCTTCGGAACCGATATCTCACCCCAATGGTTGAAGAAGGATTACTGCGTCTACGGTACCCAGAGACCCCGAACCGGCCCGACCAGGCCTATACGGCCGTGGACGATAATTCATGAAGCTCCAGTTTGATGCCAACCAGCAGTTCCAGCTCGACGCCGTCGCGGCCATCACCGATCTCTTCGATGGCCAGCCGCAGAGCGCGCCGGAGTATGCCGTCATCAATATGGGGGCCGGTACGGGCCTGTTTGCCGGCCAGCAGCAGACTGAGTTGGGCACCGGCAATCAGTTGCTGGTGGCGGAGGACAAGCTGCTGGCGAACACCCGCGCCATCCAGACACACCATGACATCGAGGTTGCCGACCCGGCAGCGGCGCTGGAAATGTGGGAGCTGTTCGACGGCCCGGCCAACCAGTCGCGTCAGTGCCCGCACTTCTCCGTGGAGATGGAAACCGGCACGGGCAAGACTTACGTTTACCTGCGCACCATCTTCGAGCTGTCGCGGCGCTACGGCTTTCAGAAGTTCATTATCGTGGTACCGAGCGTGGCCATCCGCGAGGGCGTGCTGAAAAATATCGAAATCACCGCCGAGCACTTCCGCGCGCTCTACAACAACTTGCCGTTCGAGCACTTTGTCTACGATGCCAGGAAGGTCAACCGGCTGCGCCAGTTCGCCACCAGCAATACGTTGCAGATTCTGATCATTAACATCGATGCTTTCCGCAAGAATTTCACCGGTACCGAGGCCGAGCAGAAGAGCAACGTCATCTACAAGGAGAGTGACAAACTCTCCGGCCGCCAGCCCATTGAGTTCGTGCAAGCGGCGCGACCGATCGTCATCATTGACGAGCCGCAGAGTGTGGACAGCACTGACAAAGCGCAGGAGGCAATTAAGGCGCTTAACCCACTGTGCACCCTGCGTTACTCCGCAACCCACCGTAACCCATACAACTTGGTCTATCGACTGGATCCGGTGCGCGCCTTCGAGTTGAAGTTGGTTAAGCAGATCGTGGTGGCCAGTGCCGTTGCCGATGGCGCGGCCAACGACGCCTGCGTGCGTGTAGAGAGTGTCGACTACAAGAAGGGCATCAAGGCCAAGCTGCGCATCCATGTGCAGGGCACAGATGGGCCGAAGGAGAAAGCGGTCACAGTCAAGCAGGGCGCGGACCTGTTCGTGCTGTCCAATGAGCGGGCCAGCTATGCCCAAGGCTACTCGGTGGCTGAGATCAATGCCGAGCCGGGCAGCGAGTTTATTCGTTTCAACAATGGCCGCAGCTTGCGGTTGGGCGAAGAAATGGGTGGTATGCGTGACGACGTCTGGCGCGTGCAGATCAAGCACACCATCAAGCGGCACTTGGAGAAGGAGCTGCAGCTACGAGGTCGCGGTATCAAGGTGCTCTCGCTCTTCTTCATCGACCGCGTGGCCAACTACCGCGATTACGATGGCGCGGGGCAGTCCGTGAAGGGCAAGTTTGCTGAGGCATTCGAGGCGGAGCTGGGGGTGCTTGCAAAGGAGGAGCGCTTCCGTGAACTGGTGTGGCTCAAACAGCCAATCGAAAAACTACATAATGGTTACTTCGCCCAGGACAAAAAGGGTGTGCTCAAGGATACCCGCGGCGATACACAGTCCGATGATGAAGTGTACAACCTCATCATGAAGGAGAAGGAGCGCCTGCTTTCGCTCGACGAGCCGCTGCGCTTTATCTTCAGCCACTCGGCGCTGCGCGAGGGCTGGGACAACCCCAACGTCTTCCAGATCTGCACCCTCAACGAGTCACGAAGCGCCATGAAGAAACGGCAGGAGATTGGCCGTGGACTGCGACTGCCGGTGGATCAGAACGGACTGCGCGTGTTCGACGAGAGTGTGAACAAGCTTTATGTGATGGCCAATGAGAGTTATGAGGACTTTGCTCGTGCCTTGCAGACGGAGTACGAGGACGAGTGCGGTGTAACCTTTGGCAAGGTGCCGCTCACAGCCTTGGCCAAGCTGACCCGTGTAGTGGATGGTATGGAGACGCCCATTGGACGCGAAGCGGCCGAGACCATACGCGCAGCACTGGTTGCACAGAAGATGTTGGATACCGAAAGCCGCATTCAAGCGGCATTCGACCCAAGGCGTAAGGATTTCAAGCTGGCGTTGCCCGAAGCGCATCTTGACCTTGCGCCGGCGGTCATCGACCTGCTGGCGGCGTATCAGATTGAGCGGCATATTCGCCGGGAGCGAGATGACGGGCTCAATCGGCTCAAGAAGGAAGTGACACTCAGCCCGGAGTTCGTTGCGCTGTGGGAGCACATCAAGCCGAAGACCACCTACAGAGTAGAGTTTGAGACCGAAAAGCTGGTGGGGCACGCCGTGGATGCGATCCGCGGCATGGCCAAGATCGTGAAGCCACACATCCGCGTCAGCGCCGGGACGCTCGATGTCCAGAAAGGCGGCGTCAGTACCAAAGCAGTTAGCGCAGCAGAGGAACAAGCCGAGTACAGCAACCATCTCACTCCCGATTTGCTGGCCTACCTGCAAAACGAGACCGAGCTCACTCGTTCGACACTGGTACGCATTCTTAAGGAATCAGGCCGGCTCGACGACTTCTTTAACAACCCGCAACGCTTCCTGGACGCCGTGGCTGCGATTCTCAAAAATGTGCTGCACCGCCTACTTGTGGACGGTATCAAGTATGAGCGGATCAAGGGCGCTGTCGCGGAGGCAGAATGGGAAATGCTGCTCTTCAAGAATGAGGAGCTGATTAACTACCTGACCGCCCAGCAAGTGGATAAATCAGTCTACGAGTATGTGGTTTACGACTCAGAGATAGAACGCGAATTCGCGAAGCGCTTGGACGAACGGGAAGACATCAGACTCTTCGTGAAATTGCCACG
>CAYIQV010000131.1:0-5363 GCA_964365635.1 uncultured Acidiferrobacteraceae bacterium | reverse complement strand
GGGTGCGCTCCCCACGCGCAAGGCGGCGCGTACGATATTTCTCAGGTCGTTGAGGTCGAGCGGTTTAGAAACAAAATCGAAGGCGCCGGCCTTGAGCGCGGCCACGGCCGTTTCCATGTTGCCAAAGGCGGTAATGACCGCCACTGGGAGATCCGAAAATTTTTCCTGAATATGACGCACGAGTTCAATGCCGTTTCCGTCCGGCAGGCGCATGTCGGTGAGGCAGAGGTCGAACTTAAAATCCTGCAACAACTGACGGGCTTCTTCGAGGTTGGCGGCCGAACGGGTTTCAAGGTTCATGCGCCCCAGCGTCAGCTCCAGCACCTCACGGATATCCGGTTCGTCGTCGACGATCAGAATTTGATTTTTGGGTTTGTTCATAAGGCTCCAAGTTCAGCGCAATCCTCAGCGCGGGTGAAGGCGATGCGGAAACGGCTTCCGACCCCACCTTCGCCGGGGTGGTAGTTCAATGCGGCGCCATTTCCCTCGCACAATTCCCGCGCGATATAGAGGCCCAGTCCCGTTCCCTTGGGGGTGGTGGTAAAAAACGGGTCGAAGATGCTTTCGGCGATGGCCGGCGGCACGCCCGAGCCCCAGTCGATGACATCCAGTACCGGCCGGCCTTCCTCGTCCTTGCCCATCTGAAATTTTACCAAAGGTGTGCCTGTAAAGGGTGGGCTGTGGCGGAAGGCGTTCTGACACAGGTTGCCAACCACCTGATACAGCTGGTCTGGGTCGACGCATACCTGAAGGCCCTCGGCCCCTTGAATGAGGAAACCCTCGCGCGGGACGGAAATGGTTTCGCCGTATTGCCGCAGGTATTCCGTGAGCCAGGATTCCAGATCGAGGCGCACGGGGCTGATCCGGTCACGGCGGCTGAGTTGCGTGACGTTCTGTACAATCACGTTCATGCGTTTGCTCTGTTCGTCGATGATTTTTACCAGGCGTTTTTCCTCCTCATTGGCCGTGCGCACGGTTTCTCCGAGGAGTTGGGCGGCGTTGGAGATCGCGCCCAGCGGATTGCGGATTTCGTGGGCAATGCTGGCCGTGAGTCGCGCCAGTGCCGACATTTTAAGTTGCTGGGCCTGTTGTTTCAGGATGGCCATGTCCTCGAGGAAAATGAGTTTGACCGATTCCTTGGCTTCCCCCAGCGAGATGAAACGCGGCAGCAGGGTATAGCCCGCGCGCGTGCTGAATATCTTGCGGCCGCGGTCGGCCGGGTTGTTCCCGAGCCACTGGAACAGCTGGATGGCCAGATCGGAAGAAGCATCGTTCAGCGGCATTTTCTTCCCGGTGGTGAGCTTGATGCCGAGATATTTCTCCGCGGCGTGATTGATCATGAAGATGTTGCCTTCCGCGTCGCAGGCGACAACGCCAGACTGCATCCATTGAATGATCAGTTCATTGAGGTGGGTGAGGTTGGCCAGATCGATGCCACGGCGTTGCGCCAGTTCTTCCGTGACATGCAACCGGGTGGCGAGCATATGGCCGAAGAAGGCTATCGCATAGAACCCGATGCCGAAAATCCCTGCCTGGGGGAAGCCCTGAACCACATCGTTTTCGACCACGTTGGCGCCGGTCAACATACCCCACGAGTGTTCCAGCAGTATGGCGATGGTGGCGAGCGAGGCGTAGAAAATGGTCATGCGTTTTCCCAGCATCAGGCTGGCGCCAGCGATAGCCACCAGCAGCAGCAATCCCACCCCGCTCGTCAGTCCGCCGCTGGCATGCATCAGCATGGTCAGCAGCGTGACGTCGGTAAATGAAAGCAGCGTGGCTTGGCTTTCGAAATCGGGGTTGCGTGTATGGATGGTGGCGACCGCAACCAGTGCGAGAACGGCATAGACAAGACTGGTGCTGAGAAACAGCCCGGGATAGGTTTCGCCGAAGGGCGGCAGTTTTCCCAGAAGCAGCGCAATGGCCGCGGTGGCTAGCGCGACGGCCACGCGGTAAGAGTTAAAATATTTGAGAAGTTTCCAGTTTTGCGCCTCGATGGCGGTCTGGCTCTCTGCCTTGCTAAGTCCCTTTGCAGAGATGGTGCTATCCATTGCAGTCATACCTTATTGAAATAGCACAGATTTGGAGGGGCCGCCAAATCTTTCTGAAAGAAATAACCCGCAATATGAATGGCTTGCGTACGGGGTGAAATTCAGGGGTACGGCAAGCCCGGAATCGTGACGATTTAAAGCCTCTGCCGTCCCGGGCTCAGCTATTTCTTCCCTAATTTTCGATGTTCTTCGCAGCAATAGACCTTATCTCCATCCCGAATCGCTTGCGTTTCGGGGACATGAATCGCGCAATGCGCACAGGCCACCATTCTGGGAATGGCCGGTTTGGCCGCGCGGTTGTCCTCGGGTGGTGCCGCAAAAGCACGCTTGACGATCTGGACCACGAGCCACAATCCGAACAAGACGAGCAGGATGCGTAGCAGTTGTCCCATTGCGTTCAGAACCTATCTCAAAAATACCCTGGTATATGTTTGTAGGGTGGGCATCGCCCACCAACACGGCTTCGCTGGCTGTCCGACGGTGGGCGGTGCCCACCCTACATTTGATGTAGGTTCGAGTGTGGACTGTGTGCCGATCGGGTGAGATGAGAAGGAGTGGTGAAAACGGGCCACCGGTATGTCAATTTCGTACACCATACGCCAGAAGTGCGGGCTTGTGATAATCGATGTCGACCAAGTTATGCCACAGGCGGCATGGGTATAAGTTGGTCGGGGTGAGAGGATTTGAACCTCCGGCCCCTTGCTCCCGAAGCAAGTGCGCTACCAGGCTGCGCTACACCCCGATGATACTTAATAGTTGCGATGGACGGAAAAATGAGCCAGATCGTGCAGTGCTTGCTTGAAGGGCGAGTCCGGCACGGTGGCCAGGGCCTTCAAGGCCTGCTCGGCCTCATCCTCGGCCCGGCGCGCAGTGTACGTGATGGACCCCGTCGATTCAATGGCGTCCATGACCGCCTCGATCTGGGTCAACCCGCCTTCCTCGATGGCGGAACGGATGATTTCGCGCTGCTGATGGTCTCCCTGACGCAGGGTATAGATGAGTGGCAGGGTCGGTTTTCCCTCTGCCAGATCATCGCCGATGTTTTTTCCCAGGTCATGGTTGTCCCGGCCGTAATCCAGCGCATCGTCAATGAGCTGAAAGGCCGTTCCAAGGTGCATGCCATAGGCGGCCATGGCGGACTCCGTTTCCGGGTCCTGGCCGCTGATCACGGCGGTCAGTTGTGCCGCGGCCTGGAATAGCTTCGCCGTTTTGTTGCGGATGACCTCTATATAGCGTTCTTCCGTGGTTTCCGGGTCGTGGCAGTTGAGCAGCTGCATGACCTCGCCCTTGGCGATGGTATTGGTGGTCTGGGCCAGAATCTCCATGACCCGCATGTTGTTGACCTCGACCATCATTTCAAAGGCGCGGGAATAGAGGAAATCACCCACCAATACGCTCGCCTCATTACCCCAGATGGTGTTGGCGGTGGTATGTCCGCGGCGCATTTCCGAGGCATCCACCACGTCGTCGTGCAACAGGGTGGCGGTATGGATGAATTCGATAATGGCGGCAAGCTTGATGGAAACGGGCCCCCCGTAGCCGAAGGCCCGGCTTCCCAGAAGCACAATCACCGGCCGCAGGCGTTTCCCGCCGCTGTGGAGAATGTAGGCGCCCATCTGGTGGATAAGGGCGACATCAGACTGTAACCGGGCTTCGATTTCACGATCTACGGCCCGCAGATCGTCCTGCACGAGCGCCTTTATGGCTTCATAATCCATGGAATTATATGGTCAATCGAGGTCCGGGCCGCATGCTAGGGGCTGGCTTTGTGCTCTGTCAAGCCGTTTGACCTTGGGCGGCACAATCGATAGAATTGCCGGCCTTTTAGCGGGCAAATCATCACAAATTTTTCTTCCAACTCCTCCTCCCCCTTTACGGGGGAGGGATGGGGTGGGGGATCGGAGTCAGACATTATGTACGCGGTGATTCAAAGCGGCGGCAAGCAGTACCGGGTAGCGGCAGGTGATGTCATCCAGGTGGAAAAACTGGAAGTGGCAGCCGGTGACACGGTGAATATTGATCAGGTGCTCATGGTGAGCGATGACCAAGGCGTACGTATCGGCACGCCGGTGGTGTCGGGAGCGATGGTGACGGCCACGGTGAAGAGCCATGGACGCGGCGACAAGATCAAGGTGTTCAAGATGCGTCGACGCAAGCACTATCGCAAGACCACGGGCCACCGTCAGTATTACACCGAGCTTGAGATTACCGGAATCAAGTAACAGAGAGATTTAGCCATGGCACATAAAAAAGCAGGCGGCAGTTCACGCAACGGCAGAGACTCCCATGCACAGCGGCTTGGCGTGAAACGCTACGCCGGTGAAGAGGTTCTCGCGGGCAACATTCTGGTGCGTCAACGCGGTACCCAGTTCCATCCCGGCGTCAATGTCGGCATTGGCAAGGACGACACCCTGTTTGCCAAGGCCGATGGCCGGGTGCTGTTCGAGATCAAGGGTCCGCGGAGCCGCAGAACAGTAAGCATCACCCCGGGCTGACGCGCAACGTGTACCTATCAAAACCCCGCCCTGGCAACATGGCGGGGTTTTTTTGTTTTTTATAGATATTCACCGCAAAGCCGCAAAGAGCGCAAAGGGAATGCTGAGTAAAAGAATTAGGCGCTTCAATAAATCCCCTCTCCCTTCGGGAGAGGGCAGGGTGAGGGAGTAAACATATGAATTTATATCTTCCCCTTTGTTTTTTCTTTGCGTCCTTCGCGTCTTTGCGGTAGGACTTACTTATGAAATTTGTTGATGAGGCTACCATCCGCGTCGAGGCCGGCAACGGCGGTAATGGCGCGATGTCATTCCGGCGGGAAAAATTTATTCCCCGTGGCGGACCGGACGGCGGTGACGGCGGTGACGGTGGCAGCGTCTATCTCGTGGGACGTTCGGGACTCAACACGCTCGCGGATTTTCGTCACAGCCGCCGGTTTCGCGCCGAGCCGGGAAAAAAAGGCGGCGGCGGCAATTGCACCGGCAAGTCCGGCGAAAATCTTTTTATCCCGGTTCCGTTGGGGACGCGCGTCATGGATGCCGAGACCGAGGAGTTGATCGGTGAACTCACGCGCGACGGCGAGTCGCTGCTCGTGGCCCATGGCGGGAAAGGCGGTCTGGGTAACACGCGATTCAAATCCAGCACCAATCGCAGCCCGCGACGCACCGTTCCCAGTCAGCCGGGCGAGCAGCGTGAGCTCGCGTTCGAGCTGCAGGTGCTCGCCGACGTGGGTCTGCTGGGCCTGCCCAACGCCGGCAAGTCGACGTTTCTGCGTGCGGTGTCGGATGCGCGTCCCAAGGTGGCGGATTATCCCTTCACCAC
>CAYIQV010000130.1:0-5410 GCA_964365635.1 uncultured Acidiferrobacteraceae bacterium | reverse complement strand
GTTTGACCACAGATGTGGCGTGACAGACTCGCACGCGCTATTGTGGCGCAAACCAGCGACGTGGGGTGCTTTATGATAATGCGTCTTGCATGTCAGGCAAGTGTGGCGGTTTTCCTCTGTCTGGTATCGGCGCTGGCGCTCAGCGGTACGGCGAAACTCACCTACGAAGAACAGGTCATTGTCCTCAACGGGCAGAAGCAGACGGCACATGTGCCGAAGGGTTATCGTCTCAAACTCCTGACCAGCGCGCTTGATGCCCCGCGCCTGCTGACCTTCGCCACCAACGGCGATCTTTTTATCGGCTCCAAATCCGGTCACGTTTATCGCCTCCCGCCGCCCTACACCAGGCCGGAGGTATTGGTTACGCTGAGCGACTACCCGCACAGCGTCGCGTTTCGCGGCAACGAGATACTCATCGCGCGTACGAACGGTTTGTATCGCGCGCCGTACCAGTCCGGTCAGGCGACGCTCGCGCACGAGGCCATTACCCTGCTGGCGCCCTTGCCGGGCGGCGCCGGGCACAACAGCCGCACGGTGAACATCGGGCCGGACGGGCGCGTGTATGTGGCGCTCGGCATCAGCCGCAATTGCAGCGAGCAATATCTGGGCGAGCCTAACTCTTTCGACGACCGGCGCGGCGGAATTCTGGTGTTGCGCGAAGAGGGCGGGAAGACAGGTTGGGAAACCTTCGGCTCCGGCCTGCGTAACCCCGTCGGCTTTGCCTGGCACCCAACGACCAAGGCAATGTACGCCAGCAACAATGGCCCGGACCACCTCGGCTACGACCAGCCGCCGGAATATTTCAGCCACATCGCGCCCGGATCATTTCATGGCATGCCCTGGTTCCAGTATGACGGCCGGCGGATCCAACGTGATGACTGCGCAAAAAGCCCGCCGCCGCAGCCGATGCAGGATGTTGCACCCCCGGTCACGACCTTCCCGGCGCGCAATGCGCCCATGGCCGTCGCCTTCGTGCCGGTTGGCACCATGGACAAGACGCTGGAATCGGATGCCATTGTGGCGCTGCACGGCTCCTGGGGTACCCAACCCAGCGGCGGGTTTTTGGGGGCCGCCGCAAGTCGCAGGCCGCCCAAGCTCGTCGCCGTCCGCTTCATGAACGGTGCGGCACAGCGGGTGGATGACCTTGTTACCGGCTTTCAGATGTCTGACGGCACACGGTGGGCCCGGCCGGTTGGCGTGGCCTTCGGCCCCGACGGCGCGCTTTATTTCACCAGCGACAGCGACACCCACGGTCTGTTTCGTCTGCGACGAATCGCGCGATAACTCATGCCTCAGTTAGCGTGTGGAAGGGGAATATGAGAGGGGGATGGGGCAGGTAACGCTGGATTTAACTGATTAAGGCGCTTTGGCTGATATTTTTCTTATTTTACATAATATACATTATACGAAGTCGGCACCCCTAGACTTGGGGGAAATAAGCCCAGGCTGGACTGGGTGGCACCTAAACCGTCAAACCGGAGACCTCACCGACCCGGCAGGAATCTGCCACACGACAAGCACCATAGAGTGCTGGCACTGGACCCGCCAGCAGCTTTCAAGAACTCCAGTGTTCGACGCTCTTATGCGATACCGTTATTGTCTCTCAGCATCTTTCTGATCCATCAACAGTGTGTACCAGCCACCCTCCTAAACGCATTGTTAACAGACAGAGATAGCACTAGTGGCGACTGGACTCACAAACGGAAATGCATCATTCCGTCAGCAAGTACCTCAGGTATCTCAGCTCCGAACGGAATACTCCGTGCCTGTCACATCGGCAACCTCACAGTACTGACATTCAGAAAAGTACATCTGACCGATTATGGGATTCTTTGATATGCGTCAATGATAACCGGTTACCGATACAGATATCATTAACAACGGATGCAGAAAATATGGCTATTTGATGAAACCTGTGGCGACGGTTGGTATTTTCTCAGTATCGCGGACTCATTATTAGAAAAGGAGGCAGCCATGGACACCGTAGACGAACGCGTAGTGGCAAAGGAAAGACTGGTGCAAGACTTCAGAGCCGTGAAAGCGGATGTCGAGGAGTTGCTCAGAGCGACGGCTGGCCAGACGGGAGAGAAGATCACTTCAGCGCGGGCACGCGTAGAGGAAAGCCTCAAAGCAGCCAGACAACGGCTTGTTGACGTGGAAGAAGACCTGGTGGCCCGCACCAAGGCGGCCGCCAAGGCCACGGATCAGCTGGTGCGCGATAAGCCGTGGCAAGCGGTTGGTGTCGCTGCTGCTGTCGGCTTCCTGCTTGGACTGTTGACGTGCCGCCGCTAACGGTGTGATGGATTCCAGTACCGGTGACGATACAGGTCGCTCCGCGGGTTTGTTGGCCTCGTTGCAGCGGCTGTTGGAAACCGCTTTGGGTATCCTCCAAACACGCATCGAAATTGTCGCGACTGAGTATGAGGAGGAAAGAGAGAGAATCAGGGAGCTTATTGTGTATGGGATGCTGGCCCTTTTCTTTCTCAGTATAGGGGTATTGCTGCTCATGCTCTTCATTGTCGTACTGTACTGGGAAAACTATCGGCTTTACGTGCTCGGTGGTTTTTCCCTGTTCTATCTCGCCTTGGGTTTTGTCATAACAGTCATGTTGCGACGCCGACTCAAGTCGCGACCGCGATTTCTCAGCACAACGCTTTCGGAGCTTTCCCGCGATCGCGATGGTTTGAGGGTGCAGCCATGAATACACGGCTGGAAACGCTGCTTCGCCGACGTCAGATATTGGTCGATCGAGCAGCGGGTCAGCGGAATGAACTCGCTCGCATCGTGCAGCCATGGAAAACGCCGCTTAGTATTGTCGACCGAGGTATCGAAATTATCCGAGCCTTGCGTTCGCACCCCCTCCTCCTCGGACTGGGCGTAGCGCTGATAATGCGTACAGGTCGTCGCAATCTGGATGCATTGGCAGGTCGCTTGATGGCTGCGTGGCAACTATATCACGTGTTTCGTACACACTTTCGTGCGGACAATTCATTAGTTAACGGTAAATGATTTCTACCCGGCGATTCTTTTGCCAGCAAACATCTCAGAATAAAACCGCTGATACGCGGCAGAAAGCCTGTGAAGTGGACAAGTCTGCCACCCAACAGGCCAATTAACACAATTCCACCGAAAACAACCAAGCCATCTATCGACGGCGGCCATGTGGGTGAAAATGAAAATCCCATGCGTTCCTCTGCTTACAGCTTATTCATCGTTAGTGCCTTGCTGTAAACAACAGGCGCACCGTCAGGCATTCACAACTATATCAACCTCATGCTCGACATGTATCACCGGCGCCCCGGCGCGCATGTAGCCAATCGATGCTGAAGCAGTGAAGCCCTCGCGTCGGAACATATCGAGCACTTCCGGCAGCGCAGTATTCGTGCAACTCACCAGCAGGCCACCGCTGGTCTGCGGATCACATAACAATGCCTTCTGCCATGGCGCCAGGTCAGCCGGCAAGTGGACGGCGTCGCCATAACTGGCCCAATTGCGGGCGGTAGCTCCCGTGGTGTAACCCAGCTGCGCCAGCGGCAAAGCGGCAGGAATGATCGGCAGGGGATCGAAATCGATACTTGCTCCGAGTCCTGAGCCACGGCAGACCTCGGCAAGGTGGCCGAGCAGCCCGAAACCGGTGATATCGGTCATGGCATGCACACCGGGAAGCGCCGCCAGCCGGATGCCGACCTCGTTGAGCTGGGTGGTGCTCGCCAGCATCTGCCGATACCCCTCCTCCGTCAGCGCGTCTTTTTTCAGGGCGGCGCTCAAAATACCTACGCCCAGCGCCTTGCCGAGCACCAGCACGTCACCAGCACGTGCCGTACTGTTACGCTTGATGCGCTGTGGATGCACCAAGCCGAGCACTACCAGGCCGTAAATCGGTTCGACTGAATCGATGGAATGTCCACCAGCAATAGGAATCCCGGCGGACTGACATACGCTGACGCCGCCTGCAAGAATCTGCTGGATGACTTTTGCCGAAAGTTTGCCAAGCGGCATGCCGACGATGGCGAGCGCCAGCAGCGGGCGGGCGCCCATGGCGTAGATGTCGGACAGTGCATTGGTCGCGGCGATGCGTCCGAAATCATGCGGATCGTCCACGATCGGCATGAAGAAGTCGGTGGTGGCCACAATCGCCTGTTCATCATTCAGCATGTACACCGCAGCGTCATCGTTGGTCTCGGTGCCTACCAGCAGCGCCGGATCCACGAACCCGCTCGGGAGTTTGGCGAGAATTTCCGTGAGCGCGGCCGGCGCGATCTTGCAACCACAACCGCCGCCATGCGACAAGCTGGTTAAGCGAACGTCCGACATGAAGTCTTCTCCTTGCTGCAAAAGAATGGCGGAAGAGTGTGGGAGTCGAACCCACCAAGGGCCGGCTGACGGCCCTCCCCTGATTTGAAGTCAGGCCGCCCCACCGGGGTGCGAGTCTCTTCCAGTAACCTGTACCGTGCGGGCCACGCCCACACTCGTTGAATCTATTTTGTCCACCAGCAGCGCGGCGTCGCGCATGCAGTGTACATCGCCGATCCGGCGTGAAAAACCGGTCTTGTCGAAATATTCCAGAATCTGGATCGCGAGCTTGCGACCGCTGCCGATGCGATCGCGAAATTCGGCGGCACGCACCTCGCCATTCGTGCTTGCCAGTTCTGCCGCGATTTGCGCGAGCTGCGTCAATGCTTCACGCGTAAAAAACCGGTCGTGCAACACTTCATAGGTGTCGCCGATGAGCGTGACGCGCTTGAGCAGCATGCGTACCTGCACCTCCGGTACCTTGAGGACCGTGGCCATGTCACGCACCCACGGCGGCTGGAACGGCGTGGCGCGTAGCAACGGCGCGATCTGGCGCCAGAGTTTTTCCTCCGTCGGCGTAAGCACGATGCGATGGCTCGGCAGATGCAGCCATGGTCCGTGACGGGCGATGCGCTTCTCGGTGAGCATCTGTTCAACCAGGGTTGAAAACACTTCCCACGGCACCTCTGGTGTTGCTTGTCGCCGCAACTGTCGCGCATCGAGTCCCAGCAGTTCCGGTTCCCGGCGATGTTCAGCCGCCAGGGCATCCAGTACCGCTTGTTGCAGTTTTTCCCAGCACGGCGGCGCCATACCGAAGCGTCCCTTGCCGGCCACGGTCAATACGACCATCGACAGCTCACGACACAGCGCCGCGCCGACCGCGTCAGGCAGGTTGTAACTGCGCGCGAACCAGTCGAGATCGATGCCTGCCTCTGACGTAGCGAGCAATGTCCCCAGCGCCTGGCGTGCAGACTCCTGTTCCAGCGCATGGAGCAGGTTCAGCCGTTCGGGTGTGCGTACCTTGCGCGCTGGCGCGAAGGGGTCGAGCACCCTGCCACCCGCGAGCGTCAGCTGCGCCGATTGATCGCGCAAAATAAAGCGATCGCCATGCAGGGCG
>CAYIQV010000129.1:0-5434 GCA_964365635.1 uncultured Acidiferrobacteraceae bacterium | reverse complement strand
GCACGCGGCCCTTGCCGTCCGGTTCCATGTTGAGCAGGTCGCCCTTGCGCTGGCCAAGCTGTTCCATGACCGCGCCCTGGTGCTGGGATTCAATGTCCACGGTCATCTGTTCATACGGTTCGTGCAGCTCGCCGTTCACTTCCTTGGTAATGACCTGCGGGCGCGACACGCCGAGTTCATAGCCCTCGCGCCGCATGTTCTCGATGAGAATGCCAAGATGCAACTCGCCGCGTCCGGAGACACGGAATTTGTCCGGGCTGCCGGTATCTTCCACGCGCAGCGCGACGTTGTGGATCAGCTCGCGATCGAGCCGCTCGCGAATCTGGCGGCTGGTGACGTACTTGCCGTCCTGGCCCGCGAACGGAGAGTTGTTGACCTCGAAGGACATGGTGACGGTGGGTTCGTCCACCGACAGCGGCGGCAGGGCCTCGATGGTGGCCGGGTCGCACAGGGTGTCGGAGATGCGCGGCCCCTCGATGCCGGTGATGGCAATGATATCGCCGGCCGCCGCCTCGGGCACTTCCGTGCGCTCCAGCCCCATAAAGCCGAGTACTTGCAGGATTTTGCCAGGGCGGGTCTTGCCCTCATGGTCGATCACCGTAACGACCTGGTTGGGTTTCACCCGTCCGCGCGAGATGCGGCCAATGGCAATGGCGCCGACGTAACTCGAATAGGCGATGCTCGACACCTGCATCTGGAACGGGCCTTCGGGGTTCACCTTGGGCGGCGCGACATGCTTGACGATGGTTTCAAAGAGCGGCGTCATGTCGCCTTCGCGTACGTCCGGCGTCAGGCCGGCGTAGCCGTTCAGGGCCGAGGTGTACACGACCGGGAAATCCAGCTGTTCTTCCGTGGCGCCGAGCTTGTCGAAGAGATCGAACGTCTGGTCCAGCACCCAGCTCGGGCGTGCGCCGGGGCGGTCGATCTTGTTGATGACGACGATGGGTTTCAGTCCTTGGGCAAAGGCCTTGCGCGTGACGAAACGTGTCTGCGGCATCGGGCCGTCCACGGCGTCCACGAGCAGCAGCACGGAGTCCACCATCGAGAGTACGCGTTCGACTTCGCCGCCGAAGTCGGCGTGACCGGGGGTGTCCACGATGTTGATGCGATAGCCGTTCCAGCGGATTGCGGTATTTTTTGCGAGAATCGTGATGCCGCGTTCGCGTTCGATGTCGTTGGAGTCCATGACGCGCGTGCCCATTTGCTGGTGCGCGGCGAACGTGCCGGACTGTTGCAGGAGTTTATCCACGAGCGTTGTCTTGCCGTGGTCAACGTGCGCGATGATGGCGATATTGCGTAATTTTTCGATCACAGGAGTACCCGGGGGGCGAGGCGGTAAAAGGTCGCGCATTATACACGTATTGGGGTAAAAAGAACCTGCCGTGGCCTAATGCCGGGTGGGAGAGGCTCCGGCGCTCAAAGTGGAGGCAAACAGCTGTTCGGCGTCGACCGGGTCAAACGCATAATGGTGTCCGCAAAACTCGCAGTCGACACTGACGGAACCCTGTTCGGCCAAGATCGAGTGCACCTCGTCCGGCCCCAGCATGCGTAGCACGGCCTCCACCCGGGGGCGTGAGCAGGAGCAGCGAAAACTCACCGGGGTCCGGGAAAACAGGCGGATATCTTCTTCGTGATACAGGCGGTGGACGATCTCGTGCACCGGCAGTCCTAGCAGATCGTCGCGGGTGATGGTGGCGCCCAGGTGCACCGCGCGATTCCAGGAATCGTCGTCGTCGCGGTCGCCCGGCAGGCGCTGTAACAGCATCCCCGCCGCCTGGTGCGTGTCGGCCGCGAGCCACAGGCGGGTGTCGAGCTGCGATGTGCAGGAAGCACGAGTGTCGCGGGCGCAGGGATGCGCAGGAGCGACTTCGGAGCGGGTGAAGTAATTTTCAAACGCCTCGGCCACGGTCATGCCCTCAAGGCTGACGATTGCCTGATAGCGTTCCTTGGCATTTTTCGGATCGATGGTGACGGCCAGTTGGCCATCGCCGACCAACTGCGACAGCGGCGCGGAGGGCACCTCGTCATCCCACTGCGCCAGCGCGCGCATGGTGCGGTCGCTGGTGCATTCGACCACCATCAGTTTCACCGGCCCGTTTCCCTGTATCTGCATGATCAGGCGGCCGTCGAATTTGATGGTGGAGGTCAGCAGTGCCGCGGCAGCCATTAATTCGCCCAGCACTTGGCGCACCGGCGCCGGATACTCGCGGCGTTCGAGCACTGCTTGCCAGGTGGCGTCGAGATGCACGATCTCGCCGCGTATTGGCGCGTTTTCGAAGATGAAGCGTTGTAGCGAATCGCCTGTGGTCATGAGGTGCTCATTACTGAATATAGTCCAGATCGCACGGGGCCAAAGGACAGCAGGTGATGTTGGTGACTATGAATTCCGTGCAATCAGCGGTGATCAGCCGGTCGGGTTGACGCGTTCCTGCTCGATTTCGCGGCGGACTTCGTCCATATCCAGGGTTTTGGTCTTTTCGACGACTTGCTCCAGGGCCGCGCCGGGCAGGGCGCCGGGCTGGGAGAAGATGATGATCTTTTCACGGAAGATCATGAGCGTGGGGATCGAGCGAATCTGAAAATATCCGGCCAGGGCCTGCTGTTCCTCGGTGTTGACCTTGGCAAACACGACATCGGGGAATTTTTCCGAAGCGGCTTCGTAGGCGGGGGCGAAGGAGCGGCAGGGGCCGCACCACGGTGCCCAGAAATCCACCACCACCATGCCATTGCCGGCCACGATCGCTTCGAAATTTTCCTGTGTTACTTCTACGGTAGCCACATTACCTCCTGTGGGCATCGCGCGGATGCCGCCTGAACGTTGAAATGAAACACCAAAACTACACCCCCCACCCATGTGGCTGCCCGACGGACTGGAAATGGGGATTCTGCGTGGTAATTCAAGCCGGCGTGCTAAGGAACCTCTGATCAAGTCCGTTCGTGGTGAGCCTGTCGAACCATGAACGGACAAATTGGCTGTCATTTATGGCATTTCCCGTTCACCCTTCGACAAGCTCAGGGCGAACGGGAGACTTGTTCAGAGCTTCCCTAAGGGTTTTCTGGATAATAGTTTTTGCCGCAAAGGCGCAAAGGACGCAAAGAGTTTTAGTCTCTGATTGTTCTCTGTCTTTCTTTGCGCACCTTGTGCTGTACAGGGACGTACGAATGCCGCGAAGCGCGATATTGAAGCCCTGCTTCGCTCGTCTTGTTTATGAATTGCGCGAGAGCGGCTGTCTCTGCGGCGAACGATCATATAAGTCAGAGTTTCCTTTACCGGGACAGAAAGGGTTCGAACAGGTCCCGGATCTTGCTGAGCGAGGCTTTGACGTCATACGGCAGGATATGTGAGAACAGGTCGAGCGACACAATGGCGTCGGTGGCGACATCGCGGCTGGTCACGTTCCCCAGACGTTTGGTCATGGAGCTGTTGACGGCCTGGAGTTGGCGGTAGATTTCCACCAGCCCATCGAGCTCCAGATCGGGATTTTGCCCCTGTTTGTGCACGAAGTATTGCCCCAGAAGATACATGGAGGTGGCGCGATACAGGGTTTCGTCGTCGACGGCGAAGGGCAGGTGAAAGCGCGCCATGGGTTTAAGCGGCGCGGTGTGCGGGCAGCCGCTGGTGGCCATGACGAGACCGGCGAGCGAACTCAAACCCTTTTGCAGCGGTCGGGTGGCGGACACGGTGCGTTCCGGGGTGATGACCTCGATGCGCACCGGGGCGTAGGCATTGAGCCCTTTGCACTTGTCGATAAGTTTTACCAGCTTGAGCGCCGCCGGGCAGTGCGGATGCGTGGCGGAATCGAGCGGACAGTTCGGACACTTGTTGCAATCAAGCGCCGCCCAGTTCGGCACCGGGTCGGGCGAAGGCTCGACCGCGTCCAGCGAATGGGGATCGAGCCGCAGCTTGATCGAGAGATCGCGGCCATCCGGCAGGTAAAATCGATATTCGATCGAATGGTATTCCACGGCGGATGCCCGGGGCGCTTCAGCGGTCTCCCGGTTTTCCCAGCAATTCCTTTTCAATCTGGTCCAGGCTCGTGTGGCGCACGTCCTTGCCCTTCACGAGATAGATAATGTATTCACAGATGTTGCGCGCGTGGTCACCGATGCGCTCGAGGGCGCGCGCCGCCCAGATCATGTTCAACATGCGTGAAATGGTGCGCGGGTCTTCCATCATGAAGGTGATCATCTGCCGCATCAGGCCGTCGTACTTCTGGTCTACCTTGAGATCTTCGCGCGCCACGCGGAGGGCCGCCTCGATGTCCAGACGGGCAAAGGCATCGAGCGCATCGTGCACCATCAGGCGCACGTGGTTGCCCAGGGTCTGGAGCTCCGCGTAGGCGTTTTGCGGACGCTCCTCGGCAGCGAGGCGCACCGCCATGCGCGCTATCTTTTCGGCCTCATCACCAATGCGCTCGAGGTCGGTGATGGTCTTGATCACCGCCACCACCAGACGCAGGTCGCCGGCGGCGGGTTGGCGGCGAGCGATGATCTGGCTGCACTCTTCGTCGATGGTGACTTCGAGTTTGTTGACCTTGGTGTCGTCCCGGATCACGGATTCACCCAGCGCGGTGTCGCCGTTGACCAGGGCGATCAAGGCCTGCTCGATCTGCTGCTCCACGAGCCCGCCCATTTGCAGGACGCGGTTGCGGATCTCTTCGAGTTCCGCGTTGAACTGACGGGAAATATGCGTATTCAAGGGTTCCATAGATGCTCCTGAGATGCTCCTGCGCGGATCAGCCGTAGCGTCCGGTGATGTAGTCTTCCGTCTGCTTCTTCGACGGGTTGGTGAAAATCTCGTTGGTGTGACCGAACTCCACCATCTCGCCGAGATACATGAAGGCCGTGTAGTCGGAGACGCGCGCGGCCTGTTGCATGTTGTGCGTGACGATGACGATAGTATAGTTCTTCTTCAGTTCGTAGATCAGTTCCTCGATCTTCAGGGTTGAGATCGGGTCGAGCGCCGAGGCCGGTTCGTCGAGCAACATCACATCGGGTTTGACGGCGATGGCGCGCGCGATGCACAGGCGCTGTTGCTGCCCGCCCGAGAGGCTCATGCCGCTTTGCCGCAGTTTATCCTTGACCTCGCCCCACAGTGCCGCCTGCTGCAAGGCCCACTCCACCCGGTCGTCCATGGCCGAGCGCCGCAGTTTTTCATACAGACGCACGCCATAGGCGATGTTCTCGTAGATGGACATGGGAAACGGCGTGGGCTTCTGGAACACCATGCCGACGCGGGCGCGCAGGCGATAGAGGTCGGTGCGCGGGGCCAGGATGTTTTCCCCGTCGAGCTGGATGTCGCCGGTGGCGTACTGGTCCGGATAGAGCTCGTACATGCGGTTGAAGGTGCGCAGCAGCGTGGATTTGCCGCAGCCGGACGGCCCGATGAAGGCCGTCACCTTGTTGGTGGCGATGTCCAGATTGATATTTTTCA
>CAYIQV010000128.1:0-5442 GCA_964365635.1 uncultured Acidiferrobacteraceae bacterium | reverse complement strand
TCTTCAACAGCCACTTCCGCCCCGAGAAGTTCCCGCTCGACATCGTCATGTTCACGGGCTGTGTGCCGCTTGAGGAGTTCAAGGTCGAACGCCCGGTGGAGTACGACCGCCTGGTGCGTGAAGGCAGGCTCGACGACTACCTCGTGGACCCGCCCTCGGCGCGGATGGTGCGCGCCGCGCGCATCCTCGGCTTCACCCTGATCGCCATCGGACTCACCGAACTCGCGCTGGTTCTGCTCGGCTTCCTCCAGAACCTACTCGCGTAGCCAGCCACCGGATCCCGTGGCGCTGGACGACTTGGGCGCTAACCGCAGTCGTGCGCGAGCGGCAACACGCGCTCGGTGCGGCCGGGACGGCGGCTGAAATCGTTGGCTGCGATCGCCGGCAAGCGGCAAGGAGCAGTTGCCGAGGCGAGGGCCGCGCGCCGAAAGGGAAGCCCTGCTCCCTTCGGTCGCTCGTCCCGGCATAAGAGCAGGCACGGTTGCGGATTCGCTCCGTTCGTCTTGCCATTTCAGGAAGCCCTGCTCGCTACGCTCGCTCGTCTAGCCATATTTATAGATACCATTCCGGCGGGATGGTTTCGGCCGTAAGCGGCGATACATCGAGTACCCGGCTGTGGCCTTGGGTGTCCGTGACCGTGACGCTCACCGTGTCGGTTTCGCGTCCCTTGCCGAAGCGCGCCGTGAGGCGGGCGGCGAGCTCCAGGTCGTCGTCATCATTCAGCGTGCCGTCCACCAGGACCATTGGGCCCGGATGGCTGGTGGCCACGAGATGGGTGAAACGTTTGCGGTAGCCGTTGAGAAAATTGTTCTCGCCTTCGTCACGGCCCACGATGAGCTTGAAGTGCGGCCGTGGCCGCAGGTGCCGCCCGACCTTGAGCAGCATGATGTCGTCGAGTTCGTATTGCTTGGTGCCGCGGAACTGCCACAGGTCGGCGAGTTTGTGGGAGTACTGTTCGTTGGTGAGAAAGCAGCAACCGCCGGCGGGCTGGGCATAATCCTTGAACCCGTACTGCGCCGCCAGCCGCATCTGTGGCTTGCGGCCGCGGCCGTTGAAATCGAGCAGTTTGGTGCGGTCCACCCAGCCTTCACGTTCAGGCAGGGTCTCGGGCAGAAGTTGCGCGCACAGTGGTCGCAGCAGGCGGTCGAAGGCCCCCGATTCGCGCGCCACTACCGGCATGGTGTCCCGGCGTTGCGACATCGGGCGCTGGCCGACGACCTCGCCGGTGATGATGAAGTCGAACTGGTTTTTTTCCATCCACTCGCGCGCCTTGCGCACCATGAACCCTTTGCAGTCGAGGCAGGGATTGAGATTGGAACCGTAGCCATGCTTGGGGTTGATGACGACGTCTTTGTACTCCTCGATGACGTCGACGATATGCAGCTTGATGCCGAGTTGTTCCGCCACCCACAGCGCGTTGTTGCGCTTGGGTTTGTCCTGATGCTCGCGGCGGATCGCGTGGGTGTGGCCTTCGACACAAAAGCCGGTGTAGAAATTGATGCCCTCGACATGAATGCCCTGTTCGAGGATGACCTTGACGGCGAGCATCGAATCCAGCCCGCCCGAAATCAACGCCACCGCTCTTCGGCGTGCAGGGACGCCGGTTTGAGGCAAGGGGCCAGATGCAGGAAGCGCTTGGGATGACATGGGAGCGACCACCGTCAACGGTCAGGGGCGGAGAATAGTAGCCTAAATGCGGATCGCCGGCACGCTTTTGGGTATGCAGGGCTGCAGGCCCATAAAAATCAAAACGGGCCCGACGGTGGGCCGATTTCCATTTTTTTACCAGCCTTTAGTGGGCTGGCTTCTCCTCCGTGGTGATTCAGGCGATACCCGAAGCACGGGAAGGCGACACTAGGGAAGCTCTGAACAAGTCTCCCGTTCGCCCTGAGCTTGTCGAAGGGTGAACGGGAAATGCCATAAATGACAGCCAATTTGTCCGTTCATGGTTCGACAGGCTCACCACGAACGGACTTGATCAGAGGTTCCCTAGCGAAAAGTACGAAAGACGTCGATCATGAGCCTCAACGTTTTGGTGAGCGGCGCGAGCGGAAGCAACAGGAAACGTCGTGCCGCGTCATCTGCGTCCGCTCCACCTAAATGTTAGATTTCAGCCGCGTGCGCCAATACCCGGGTTCCTGATGCAGGTGTGCAACCGCGAGTATTATGATCTCGACGTCTGTCGGCTCGTAGATGAGGCCATAGGGAAATCGCTGCATCTGACAACGACGAATCGAGCCGCCCAGTGGGTGCCATGCAAGTGGAAAATCGTTGATACGCCGGATGGTCTCCCAAGCCTCATCACGAAACTCATCCCCCAGCCGAATGCGCTGCGCGTTGTAGTACCGGACTGCCTCAATAAGCTCTTGATGCGCGGGAGGCAGGAATGTTGTCTTCAAATCTTTTTTCCAAGACCCGCGAAGACCCGCTCAGCATCGATCGCGCCAAGCTCACCGGCGCGATAAGCAGCCAGGCGATCCTCCGCTTCCTTGAGCCACATCGCATCAAGCGCGGGATCAGGCTTGTCGAGACTGGCGATCAGACCTTCCACCAACGCCGCGCGGTCATTGGACGGGAGCTCAAGGGCCTGATGCAAAATGGCTTTTGCTGATTGGGGCATAACCACCTCCATAACGGACAACCAAAACTATACCAGCGATGTTCTATGAAATCTAACGATTAAGGCCAGCCGCGCGCCGAAGGCGCGTCGGACTGGGCCGCATTGTGTACGCCCAGCACGGGCATGAACTTATGGGGTGGAAGTCCCCTGTCGGAGAATTCAGCGTTAACCATGTTAACGATCATAACGACTAGCCGAAGGCAAAGGTAATACCGCGAGGTATTGTCTGAAGGAAGCCGGAGTGCAAAACGACAAGCCGACGAACAGACGACTGCATGGATGCAGGAGGTAGAGCAATGCAGGAGCAATTGCCGGAATCGGATACAAGGCTGAGCCGCAGGGTCGAGTGGGCACAGGACCACGAAGACCGTGAATTCGCGCGGCACGGTAAATCCGGCGGTTGTGTCGTGACAGTTCATGTTCTTATCTGGGGAGATCTGAAACGCGCGCGATTCGCAATGAACAGCGCGCAATGCAGCGATGTGTTGCGTGTCGTTTCAGAAGTCAGCAGCGGTCATAGTAGCGTTGAGGGTCGGAGGGCCAACAACGCGAAGGACCAAAGAAGCAGGACAAGGCAGCGCCTTGCCGGACTCGTTCCTCGCGTAGCCTGCGCCAAGCGGGAAGTAAGGAACGGCGTATGACAAACGCGCACGCCTTGGAACAACCACGACTGGAACAGATCGTCACCCGCGACAACCTGATGCGTGCATGGAAGCGCGTGAAGGCGAACAAAGGTGCGGCCGGTGCGGATGACGTGCGCGTAACTGACTTTCCGTACTGGGCACGTCAGCATTGGCCGAACATCAAGACCCAATTGTTGGCCGGAGACTATCAACCGGACGCGGTACGCCGCGTATGGATACCAAAACCCAACGGCGACAAACGACCGCTGGGCATTCCATCCGTGGCGGATCGCGTAATCCAACAAGCCATCGCGCAAGCCCTCACCCCGCTCTACGAGCCGCTGTTCAGCGACCACAGTTACGGATTCCGGCCCGGCCGAAGCGCGCATCAAGCCGTCCGGCAGGTGCGTGAAGACATCCGGTCGGGGAACCGCATCGTGGTCGACATTGATCTGGCGGCGTTCTTCGACAGCGTCAACCATGACGTGCTGATGCGATTGCTCGCGCAGCGCGTGCGTGACAAGCGCGTGTTGAAACTGATCGGACGGTACTTGCGCGCGGGCGTCATCATTGATGGCGTGCGACATCCCACGCCACTCGGGGTTCCGCAAGGCGGACCGCTGTCACCGCTACTGGCCAACATTGTGCTGTACGAATTGGACGTCACCCTGCAACGGCTAATAGGGCTCTTAGGCAGAGCACTGCACCTTAGGGAACCTCTGATCAAGTCCGTTCATGGTTCGACAGGCTCACCACGAACGGACTTAATCAGAGGTTCCCTAGTGCGGACCAGCATGCTAGGTGGTGTGGGGAGGGCCGGAGAGATGCCGGCCCTTACCCGATTGGGCATTAAAGTTTAGGCTACGAGCTTGGCGACTCGAAAATGCTTACGCTGTTGCTCTACATGCCAGAGATCGTATTGAGTCTGCTGATTGAGCCAGCTCTCAGCAGAAGTCCCAAAGGCAATGGAAAGACGAACGGCCATTTCCGGACTAATACCGGCACGACCATTCAGAATTGCAGATAATGTTTTGCGACTAACGCCCAAACCCTTTGCCGCCTGGGTGATGGTCAAACCTAACGGCTCTATGCAAAGAGACTTAATGATTTCTCCGGGGTGAGGTGGATTGTGCATACGCATGGCTATTTACCTCTCAGTGATAATCTTCATAATTCACAGCATCGGCATCCTTACCAACAAATCTGAATGTAATCCGCCAGTTTCCACTCACCGATACGGCCCACGTACCTTTCCGATCGCCCTTAAGCGGATGAAGGTCCAAACCTGGAAGTTTCATATCTTCCGGTACCGTAGCGGCGCTCAATTGCCCCAAAATAAGCCGTAACCGCTCGCTATGTTTTGCTTGGATACCGGATTTGGAGCCAGTATCGAAGAATCTGGCCAAACCCTTATGTTTAAAACTGCGGATCATCTTTAAAGTGTAACCTATGTAGTTACGTAGTCAAGATGCCCAACGTTGCGCTTGAGCGGTGAGCGAAGGCGGCGCGAAGCGCCGACGTAGCGAGTCCGACTCGAAGCGCTTGTTATGCCGGTTCACGAATCTTTTTCCTCTAAGTAAAGCCAGTCCATGTCAAAAGGATTAATCGAGTTGATCGTGTATTGAATCTTACGGGTCGATTTAAACGTTTGCTTCTTCTCTATCGCGTAATAATCGACCTCATACTCGACCATCCCTGTCTTCGGCATCGTAGAGAGGTCGATATTTTGAATTGCTCCATACCAAAACATGGTTTCATCATTCGGGTAAATGGCACCACCCATTGACTCAAATTTCGGGTTGTCTATATGTTGCCCCGGAAAACGTTATTCGAATCGTTTTCACTTGATAATGAATTAGAACGCGACCAGGATTTTTGAATTTCAGTCCGATTCTCACAGCTCCCTTTGTAGGAGGCTGATTGTCGTTTGTGGGTTTCTCAAGAAAAAACTTGAACAAGAAATCTTTGAACGCAAAATAGGGGCGCGATTCTAGATCGAAGGATGCTTTTGATACCGATACCATCCTCCATGTCGCTACCGCAAGCCAGACCGTAGCCGCGGCCAATAGGAACGTAAGAATGGCCAACGCGGTATTTGTTTGTTCTGGAGTCACTGCGTTCCTCCCCTCTGCGTTTCTAAGGCATAACTTGATATATAAAACAAATTCATCGTTTCAGAATGCTGCCTATTTAGATAAA
>CAYIQV010000127.1:828-5460 GCA_964365635.1 uncultured Acidiferrobacteraceae bacterium | reverse complement strand
TGCTGGCTCCATCCGCGGAAGTCAACACCGCACTGTCATATGCGGCTCCGAACAGGAAGCGACGAGAGAGAGGAAATTCTCCGGCAGCTCGAAGATGCTGGGGTATCGGCGACACCATTTCAAAGTGAACTCATTACTATAAAGTTGTCGCGCAAACACCTAGACAACAGCCGAGAAGCCGTGTTGGCTGCGTTGCGTCATTGTGAGCAACGCTCGCGATCATCACAAGATGACTGACTGAGCGTTCTAACACGCTGTTCGTGCCGACGCCGGGTACAGCGCGCCGTTTCCTGTTATCGCGGTGGCGGCGTGGCACAACAACACGTTATGTTTCATTGATCATTTTTTCCGCCCAATCCAGCACTGCCTCCACCCTCGGCACCAGCAGCGGCCGCGCCTCGTTGTAACTCAGCCAACGGTACTCATCGTGCTCAGGATGCCCGAGTTCGGCGCTGACCGGCAAATCCACATCACCGGTTTTTGATTCCGCGATGTAGTAGCGCGCGATCTTGTTTTTGCCGTAGGGCTCGGTTTCGGTGAAGGCATGACCCCAGCGGAAGTCGAGATCGGTGAGTGTGGTTTCTTCCTCCGTTTCGCGGATGGCGGCGGCGAGCGGGTCTTCACCGGGATCGACCATACCCTTCGAAAAATCCCAGTAGTGCCCGGCGCGCAGCATCAGAAAGTGCCATGCATTGGCCGTGCGTCGTACCACCACGACACCCGCCGAGAGTGCTGGTTTGGGGTTCATGGGTAGCTAGTCTTTGCAGATGCGCGACAAAAAACAAGGGCGGCCGAGGCCGCCCTTGTTTTACTGCGTTGCTATGACGATCAGCCCCAGATGTCCGCGGTGATGCTCTGGTACCAGCCGAGGGTGTACTTGGCTTCTTCCTCGCGGAAGGAGTCTGGCGCGTCCTTCGGGCTGACACCGCCTGAGCCCGCGACCTCCGCGATCCCCTTGTCTGTGTTCCGATACACACCCGCCACCGAGATGGCATATTTCGGTGCGATCAGGCTGTAGCAGGTGTTGACGAAGGAACTCTCGGCCGGGGTTTCGCCCTTGAACATCCCGACGATGGCAGCGGCACACATCTTGGCCTCGCTGCTGGCGGCGAAGCCCGACTTCGGCAATGCGCCCGCGATGGACGAGTCGCCAATGACGTGAATGCCGGGATGCAGCTTGGACTCGAAGGACTTTGGATCCACCGGGCACCAGCCCTTGTCATCGGCCAGCCCCGAGGCGAGCGCGATCTGACCCGCGGTTTGCGTCGGGATGACGTTCGCCACATCTGCCTTGTGCTTATCGAGCGCGGCATCGACGATCATCTTCTTTGTGTCCACGCGCGTGACCACGCCGCCCTTGGCGCTCGACACCCACTCGATCATGCCGGGGTAGAGTTTGTCCCACCCGGCCTGGAATAGCCCCTGCTTCGAGAACTTGTCCTTGGCATCCAGGATGATGATCTTGGACTTGGGCTTATGCTCCTTGAAGTAATGGGCAACCATGCTGGCGCGTTCATACGGCCCGGGTGGGCAGCGGAACGGATTGGGCGGGGATACCATGATGAATGTGCCGCCATCCTTCATCGCCATCAGTTTCTTTTGCAGCAAGACCGTTTGCGGGCCGGCCTTCCAGGCGTGCGGCATCACGTCCGCGGCTTTTTCGTCATAGCCTTCGATTGCGCCCCATTTGAAGTCGATGCCGGGCGAAACCACGAGACGGTCGTAGCTCAGGGACTTGCCGCTCTTGAGCGTGACTTTCTTGCCGGCGGCGTCGATGGCCGTGACGGTGTCGTGCATGACATTGACGCCATGTTTTTTGCGCAACGCATCGTAGCTTTGGGTGATGGAGTCCATGGTGCGCAAGCCACCCAGCACGAGATTGCTGAACGGGCAGGTGATGTACTTCGCGTTCGGCTCCACCAGCGTGACCGAAATGCCCGGGTCAAGACGGCGCAGGTATTTGGCGCAGGTGGCGCCGCCGAAACCGCCGCCGACCACAACCACGCGGGCGCTGCCCTTGCCGCCTTCCGCGGCGCGGGCGAGCGAGGCATGCCCGAGTACGCCGGCCGCCGACGCGGCACTGGCGATCTTGAGGAAATCTCTGCGTGAAATTTTGCTCATGTCATTCCCCTTATTTCAGATTGCCGATGTAGTTGGCGATCGCCTCAAGCTCCACGTCCGTGTAGCCCTTGGCGTGGCGTGCCATGACGGTCGAGGCGCGCGCACCGCTCTTGAATCCCTTGAGCACGAGCGTGTCCTGCTGCGCGTTTCTGTTGGTCAGGCTCGGAATGGCGCCGGGGCTGCGGCCGTCGGTGCCGTGACAACTGAAGCAGTTGTTGACCATGTTAACGACGGCGGCCGGACTGGGTGGTGTGGTTGATTCAGCGACTGGTGCTGGTGCGGCCGGTGCGACCGCCGCCGGTGCAGGCGCTGCGACTTTGGCGGGCGCCGGTGGGGGCGCGGTCGCGCAGCCAACCAAGGCAGCCCCGAGCAACAATGTCAGTGTGTGATTCTTGAACCGCATTACGCACCTCCTTATTTCGGGTAGAAAAATTTGTGGATACGTACGAAACCACATGAAGACAGGGCGTTGTTGGATTACGGTTATGGACGTGACGCCACCAACCAATCGCGAAATCACCGACTATCTAACAACGCATTATTGTGTGTTTCGAGTTTCGTTATCTAACTGCTTTGCCACAGGAATGGCAAGCACTGTTGTCTGGAAGAACTGTCAGAATGTCAGTTCCCAACAAGTGCATATCATTACTGGTCTGGTCGGATTATGGTTTATGTTTGTCCGTTAACCGTGTCAGATCCAGACGTCCTGTGCGTTCTGGCACATAGACCGGGGCCTTGAGGGAACGCAGCTTCAGTGCCAAGGCGTCCATTGGCTCTGGCTCGCCGTGGACCAGCGCCACCGGGGGACGCCGGTCAAACCGGCGGTACCAGTCGATGAGCCCGGACTGGCCGGCGTGCGCGGACAATCCGCCCACGGTGTGAATCTGCGCCGCCACGCGGATGTTCTCGCCCCAGAGCTTCACGGTTTTGACGCCATCGACAATGGAGCGCCCAAGCGTGCCGCGCGCTTGGAACCCGGCGAAGACGACGTGGCACTGCGCGCGCCAGAGGTTGTGTTTGAAGTGGTGCCGGATGCGTCCGCCGTCGCACATGCCACTGCCGGCGATGACGATGGCGCCGGTGCGGATGCGGTTGATGGCCATGGACTGGGCTGGGGTGCGGCTGAAATGAAGATTCGGCATGGCAAAGGGGTCGCCGTCCTTTTTGCGCCGGCGGGTGGTGTCCGCGTCGAACAGTTTCCAGTGTTTGGCGTAAACCTCGGTGGCCTGGATGGCCATGGGGCTGTCGAGAAAAATGGTCCAGTTATCGATACCCCATTCCTGGCGGTAGGTTTTGAGAAAGTACAGCAACTCCTGGGTGCGGCCGATGGCGAAAGCGGGAATCAGAATATTGCCATCGCCTTGCTGCGCGGCGCGAAACACCTCGCCCAGCTCGGCCAGCGTGGCCTCCCACGAACGGTGTTCGCGGTCGCCATAGGTGCTTTCCAGTACCACGAGATCGGCCTCGCGCACGGCGGCGGGGTTGCGCAGGATCGGCGCACCGGCGTGACCGAGATCACCGCTCAACACCAGCTTGCGTGTCAGGTTTTTTTCCGTGAGCCACAGTTCGACGATGGCCGAACCGAGGATATGCCCGGCGTCCTGCAGGCGCAGGCGCACGCCGGGCAGGATTTCCTGTTCCCGGGTGTAGTCGAGGGTCTGAAACTGGCGCATGGCTCGTTCCGCGTCCTTGCGCGTGTACAGTGGTTCGATCGGATGTTTGCCTGCGCGCTGGCGCCGGCGGTTTTCGTGTTCGGCGTCCCTTTCGTTCAGTGATGCGGCATCCATGAGCATGATGTGACACAGGTCGCGTGTGGCGCGGTGGGTGTAAATTGGTCCGCGGTAACCACTGTTGACCAGCAGGGGCAGACGCCCGGAGTGATCGAGGTGGGCGTGGCTCAGGACCACGGCATCGATGGCTTTGGGATCGAACGGGAAGGGGTCGCGGTTGCGTGCCTCATCAGCGGGCGCGCCTTGAATCAGGCCGCAGTCGAGGAGAAGTTGATGGCCACCGGCACGCACTAGCAGGCACGAACCGGTGACTTCACGCGCCGCCCCCAGGAATTGGATGTCCATGCTGCTGCCCTTGTTTTCCGGTGTTGTCCCTAGCTAACCATCATTAGGCCATCCCGTCTATAATTTCGGAATCATTACCGGCCCATCCCTTCGTGTTTATGGAGAAACCAATGAACAGATCGAGAATACCGAGACCGTTATTTTTCATGTTCGCGGCGCTGGTCGTTGCCGGCTGTGCGGGCCAGACTAAGCTCGAAAGCGACCTGGGGATCAAGGGCGCACCGGAGTGGGTGAACAAGGGCACCGCCTACGTCAATGACAAGGATGGCCGCCTGTTTCATGGCGTGGGTTCGGCCTCGGCGATGGGCGATGCGTCGCTGCAACGCTCGACCGCGGACGACCGGGCGCGCGCCGAAGTGGCGCGGATTTTTTCCTCGTATCTCGATGTCGTTTCCAGCGATTACCAGGCGGGGGCCATATCCGGCGACAGCCGGGT
>CAYIQV010000127.1:0-818 GCA_964365635.1 uncultured Acidiferrobacteraceae bacterium | reverse complement strand
GGGTAAATGACGAGTCGGTTTCGCGCCAGATCAGGAACCTGACCAAGGTCAACCTGGCCGGGGCCAAGATCATCGCCAGCTGGCGGGACAAGAAAACCCAGATCGTGTATTCCATCGCCGAGCTTGACATGAAGCAGGTCAAGGGCACGGTCGGCGCTACTCAGGAAATGAACGACAACGTGCGGCGCTACGTCGAGAGCAACGCCGACAATATCTTTGACAAGGTTTCCAAGGAGAAGAACTAATGAATCCGATTGTGGCTTTCCGTTCCAGACTGATGCCAGTGCTTGCTGCCTCGTGCATATTCTTGATCGCCGGCTGTGGCACCTCGGTTGAGCGCATGGAATCGGGCGAGGTGAAGGATTTGAGCGGCGCCTGGAACGACACGGATTCGCGTCTGGTGTCCGAGGAGATGATCCAGGACGTGCTGGCGCGCGACTGGCTGCCCGAATTCACGCGCGTGAACAAGAAAAAGCCCGCCGTGATCGTCGGCGAAGTGCTTAATTTGAGCCACGAGCACCTCAACGTGAACACCTTCACTGCTGATATGGAGCGCGCGTTGATCAACTCCGGCAAGGTCCAGTTTGTCGCGTCCAAGACCGAGCGTGGCGAAGTCCGCGAAGAGCGCAAGGATCAGGACCTGCATGCCGCCGAGGCTACGCGCAAAGCGGCGGGGCAGGAGTACGGCGCCGACTACATGCTGAAGGGCACCATCAACACCATTATCGACACTTCCGGCTCGTCCCAGGTGCGCTACTACCAAGTGGACCTGACGCTCATCAGCCTCAAGGACAACGTCAAGGCCTGGGTGGGGCAGA
>CAYIQV010000126.1:0-5504 GCA_964365635.1 uncultured Acidiferrobacteraceae bacterium | reverse complement strand
TGGCCGCTGTACACCATCGTGAACGGCGACATCGCCTTCGACAACGGCCGCATCCGCGAACAGGTGCGTGGCCGGCGCCTCACCTACCTGCCCTGACACCTGAAATGGATCTGTTGTTTTTCCTGAAAGTTGTTGCGATGGGCGTGGTCGAAGGATTCACCGAATTCCTGCCGGTGTCCTCCACCGGCCACCTGATCCTGGCCGGTGACCTGCTGGGCTTCAACAACGCGCGCGGCAAACTCTTCGAGATCGTCATCCAGACCGGCGCCATCCTTGCCGTGTGCTGGGAATATCGCGCCAAGATCGGCAGCGTGGTGGGTGGCTTGGGCAGCGACCGCGACGCGCAACGTTTCGCCGCCAATTTGGTCATCGCCTTCCTGCCACTGGCGATCCTCGGGCTCATTTTCGGAAAGACGATCAAGGCGCATTTGTTCCAGCCCATTCCCGTCGCCTTGGCCTTCATCCTCGGCGGCGTATTCATCCTCTGGGCCGAGCGACGCCAGCATGTGATCCGCGTGCAATCGGTGGACGACCTGACGTGGCAGGACGCCCTCAAGCTCGGCTTCGCCCAGGCTCTCGCCCTGATTCCAGGCACTTCCAGATCCGGAGCAACCATCATCGGCGGCTTGTTTATCGGCCTCTCGCGCAAAGCAGCCACCGAGTTCTCTTTCTTCCTCGCTATTCCCACGCTCATCGTGGCCGGCCTCTACGAACTGTGGAATGAGCGTGCGCTGCTCAATGTCGACGACATCGGCATGTGGGCCGTGGGCTTTGTCTCCGCGTTCGTCTCCGCCTTCCTGTGCGTGCGTTGGCTGTTGCGTTACATCAGCAACCATGATTTCAGTCTCTTCGCCTGGTATCGCATCGTCTTCGGCCTGGTAGTAATCGGCACGGCCTATAGCGGCGTTGTGAACTGGAGCAACCCATGATTCCATATCTTTACGGCTGCGACATTACCTGGGAAGCAGCGTCATGGAATTGATCGCCCAGATCATGGACATTTTCCTGCACCTCGACCAATATCTCGGCACGTTCATCCGTGATTACGGTTCCTGGATCTATCTGCTGCTGTTCCTGATCGTATTTGCCGAAACCGGTCTTGTGGTCATGCCGTTCTTGCCCGGAGATTCCCTGCTGTTCGTCACGGGAACACTTGCCGCCGCCGGTGGCATGGACGTCGCCTGGATCATGGCAACGCTCATCGCCGCGGCATTCTGCGGTGACAACACAAATTACTGGGTTGGCCATCACCTCGGACCCAGGGTATTCCGGAATCACCGATCGCGCCTCCTGAACCCAAAACACCTTGAGCATGCACAGCATTTCTACGAACGCCATGGCGCCAAGGCTGTCGTGATCGGCCGCTTCTTGCCCATCATTCGCACCTTTGTCCCATTCGTGGCCGGCGTCGGGCGCATGCCTTATGGCCGTTTTCTGGCCTACAGCGTCTTCGGGACACTGTTGTGGGTTATATCATTTGTGCTCGCCGGCTACTTCTTTGGCAATATTCCAGTCGTCAAGCGCAACCTCACTTTTGTCATCCTCCTCATCATCGTAGTGTCGCTCTTGCCAGGGATCATCGAGTATTGGCGCCACCGGCGACGAAGCTGACGCCGCGTCATTAATTAGCCGCGTGGGCCACACGGCGCACCTGATTTAGCCTGTAATTCAGGCCAATTCGTGCCTTTGAATGTGCCGCATGGCTGCGCTATGGTTAATCATGATGGATACGCATACACCAGGCGCCGGGAAAGGCTCAAACGACGCCCCTCCTCAACCGGTTCTGGAAAAAAACCAGGGCACAAAATCGACCGCGCCCGCGACCGACAAGGTGCGCGTACTCGTCGTGGACGATTCGCGCGTCATCCGCAAGGCGATCAACAAGATCCTGAGCAATGAATTCGACCTGGTTGAAGCCGGTGACGGCGAAGCTGCCTGGCAACACCTGTTACAGGATGAATCCGTCCAGGTACTCATCTCCGACATCGAAATGCCAGAGCTCGACGGCTACTCCCTGATCTGCCGTGTGCGCGCTTCCGATCCCGAGCGTATCCGCAACGTCCCGATCATCGTCATCACCGGCGCCGAAGACGACCTCACGCGCGAACGCGCCTTTGCCTGCGGCGCCACGGATTTCATCATCAAACCCATCGACGGCGTGCAACTACTCGCGCGCACGCGTGCGCACGCCAAGCTTGACCAGGCCACACGCAAGCTGGATGAAACGGAAACCGCGCTGGAAGAACAGTCGTCCGTCGATCCACTGACACAACTCAACAGCCGGCGCTTCTTTCTGCAACGCGGTGTACAGGACCTGGCCCACGCCAAACGCCACGCCAGCGAACTGTCCGTCATCCGCGCGGACATCGACAGCTTCAAGCCAATCTACAAAAAATATGGCGACCAGGTCTGCGATCAGATCCTGGTCTGGCTCGCAAAGATTCTGCTGGCCACCAGCCGCACCGAAGACATCGTGGCGCGCGTGGGCGGCGGCGAATTCGCCATCCTCGCACCCTCCTCCGACCGCATGGCCACGGCCGTACTGTGTGAACGCCTGCGTACGGCCGTGGAATCCACGCCGTTCAAGAACGGCGCGGAGTCGATCCCGCTCACGGTCAGTCTCGGTCTCGCCAGCTTTGGACGCGACCCCGGCGACACCATCGAGGCACTGCTCGCACTCGCCGGCCAACGACTCGTGCTGGCCAAGGCCGCTGGCGGCAACCGGCTTGGCATCAGCTACCAGGAAGAGGCGCCCCAGCTCGAAGAAACGATCATGGAACAGCCGGACATGGAAACCGCGCTCAAGATGGTGGCAAACAACGAGGCCGGAAAACTCGCGCCTTTTCTGCCGGACCTTGTCACACGGGTCATCCCCCTGCTTGAGTTATGCAATAAAAAACTCGATCTCGGCCTGGGGTTTGCCATAGAATCCTTGAAAGACAAACTGTCGGATATGAAATAATTCCCATGAATGCCGTTTTCCAGCCACACACGTCAACACCACCGGAATTCCATGCTGCCTTTCGTGGCCTGTTCAAAAGCATCCTGCGGTGGCACCAGCTCGATGCCTTCTGGGATGTGGTCCGCCTCAAGGCGGATGCCGGCTGGTATATCTACGCGATCGGCACGCCGGTTCCCACACAATCGGCTACGGCCGATGACGTGAAAAAATTCATTGCCGAAGTCGATGTGCTGCTGCATCGCGATCATCATGAAGACTACTGCGGCATCGTGTACGTCGATAGCACCGAAGAACCCACCCTGGTCAAAATTTTTGACCCGAACAACCTGGGCGTCTCCTGCGGCTACAGCGACAACCCGCCGCTGCCCGGTTGGGTACTGAGCCGGATTCCACCGCAACCACTCGATCTTAAACGCCCACTGCCTGCCGGCCGTCAGCGCTGGTGGCAGGCGCTTTGGAACTGAGCCGTCACTTCCCACACTCCGCTGTTCCCCATGGACGATAGTTTCAAACCGGCATGGTGGTGCCGTGGGCCACACGTACAGACGCTTTGGTCCTATCTCATCCGGCGCAGACCGCACATAACACTTCGGCGTGAACGCCTCGAACTTCCGGATGGAGATTTCCTTGATCTCGACTGGACGCCAAACACCACCGGGCCCATTGTTGTTATTCTGCACGGCCTCGAAGGGTCCTCCAATTCTCCCTACGCACGCGGAATGCTGCGCGCAATCGCGCTCCGGGGCTGGCGTGGCGTCCTCATGCATTTTCGAGGATGCAGCGGCGAACCCAATCGCCGCCTGCGCCGCTATCACTCCGGCGAAACCGGTGATTTCGCGCATTTCGTGGAAGTTCTTCGCCAACGCGAACCGCACACACTGCTGGCAGCCATCGGTTACTCGCTGGGCGGGAACGTCCTGCTCAAATGGATGGGCGAAGTGGGGCAACAGGCCAATCTTAGCGTCGCCGTCGCCGTCTCCGTGCCGTTTGTGCTGAGTGAGACGGCCAGCCGCATGGAGCAAGGTTTTTCTAAAGTTTACCAGTGGCGGCTTCTGCACCGGCTGCACCGCTCCATACAGGAGAAACGTCAGCGCCGTTCGCTGCCACCGCTCACCCTCGGCGATCTTTCGGCATTACGGACCTTCCGCGGCTTCGACGAACACGTGACCGCGCGGTTGTACGGTTTCGACGGCGCCGATCATTACTACCGCGTCTCCAGCTCGCGCCAATATCTGAAGGGCATTACCATCAACACGCTGCTGCTGCATGCGCAGGACGACCCGTTCATGTTCGCAGGGACTGTTCCACACAGGGATGAGTTGTCTGGCTCCACCACGCTAGAACTCAGCGCGCATGGGGGCCATGTGGGCTTCGTCTCCGGCCGCTGGCCCTGGTCCGCGCGTTACTGGCTGGAAGAACGCATCCCCCGCTATCTGGGAAAATTCCTGACCCAGCCCTGAAACCCCTCCCGGTGGCACTCAAGAAGAATGCCGGGTCCCGGGCTTAAAGTAATCCCGGCGCAGATGCGTGTACCACGCGAAACCCCACCAGCAGGCGATGAACGTGACGGAAACCAACAACACCATCTGCAACATCGATTCCCTGTTCACGACCTGAAGCAGCTCGGGACTCCCGGCAATCTCTTGCATCAGACGCTCAACGATTACGTCGCGGCTGAGAAACATCGTTTGCAACTTGTCGACCGTATAGACCGCGGTGGTGGCGAGCACCACCGCATAGGTCCAGCGCTGTGCGCTCCACAAACCGACGCCGAGAATCACGTAGAGCGTGGCATAGAGCAGATGGTAAGCAGACGCCACCAGACCGCCGCGAATGGCGCCGAACAGGGGGACCTCGGTTCTCCAGACGACAAACTCAAGCATCGCCGACAGCACGAACAACACCGCTGCCGCCCGGAATGTGAATGCACCCTTCCTCTTCGTATCCATCGTTTTTCCTCCTGTGTAAGAACTGCCGCCTTCGCGCCGACCGTTTTCACGGTAATCATAATCGAAACGCTGTGGCCTGCCCGGCACGGCGCCATTTTCGCATCCAACAAGGCACACGGAAATCACCGACCCAGAACAATCTATCTCCATCATCGCCTGTTGGCACCCGAGCGGTCAGCAAACACCGGCGCGCCCTGCGCTGCACAAATGCGAGGGTCAATTCCAGGTGTCGCTTTGCGACGGGCAATGTTTTGCCAGACAACAATTACGGCATACCGGCCTTTTCTTGCAAACATCCTTGCCGTGGATAACGATGAGCGCGTGATATTCGTTGAATAGCTGAACGTCGGAATCCAGCGCGTTCTCAAAAAGCTGCCGCAGGGACTCGTAATCCTCCTTCCCGGCAATCAATCCCAACCGCTGGAAAATGCGCCGGGTATAGGCATCGATCACGAATACCGGGCGGTGGAAGGCATACAGCAGGATGTCATCCGCCGTCTCAGGACCGATGCCGTGTACAGCCAGCAACGCCTGCCGCAGTTCGGGCGTGGGAACCCTGGCGAGGCGGCGTACTCCGCCCTGCGCCATCAGCC
>CAYIQV010000125.1:0-5520 GCA_964365635.1 uncultured Acidiferrobacteraceae bacterium | reverse complement strand
GGCTGCCGCCGAACCCCCGGAACTGCCGCCGGGGACGGTGCTGGTGTCCCACGGATTTTTCACCGAGCCGTAAAACGAGGTTTCGTTGGACGAACCCATGGCGAATTCGTCCATGTTGGTCTTGCCGAGGCAAACCGCGCCCGCAGCATTGAACTTCTCAACCGCAGTGGCGTCGTAAGGGGCAACGAAGTTGGACAGGATTTTCGAGCCGCAGGTGGTAAGCCAGCCGTCGGTGCAGAAAATGTCCTTCTGGGCAAGGGGGATACCGGTCAGCGGCCCGGCCTTGCCGGCGGCGAGACGGGAATCGGCGGCTTTGGCCTGGGCCAGCGTCTTTTCCGCATCCACGGTAATAAAGGCGTTGAGGTCCTTATACCTATTAATGCGGTCCAGGAAGGCCTGGGCCAGCTCGACGCTGGATATCGCTTTCTGGCGCAGCGCGGCGGACAGCTCGGCAACGGTTTTGTGGATCATTAGGCCTTTTCTTGACGTCCCGGCAGCAAAAACTACTCTATTACCTTAGGCACGAGATACAGTCCGGCCTCGACGGCGGGAGCAATTTTCTGGAACTTGTCGCGCTGGTCGGTTTCCGTCACCACGTCATCACGCAAACGCAGCCCGGCATCGTTCGGGTGGGCCATGGGCGTCACCCCGGTGGTATCGACGGCATTCATCTGCTCGATGAGACCGAGGATCCGGGACAGCGTTTCAGCGTAGGCCTCCGGCTCGGTGATGTGCAGACGCGCAAGATGTGCGATTTTACGGACCTGTTCGCGGTCTAGGGACATAGGGAAATATCTTATCTTATAACTTATAAATGGATACGAGATCCGCAGCTTTATGTATCCTGCGCACGCGACGTACAGGGGCGTGGCCGCTCTCAGCCATCCATGGCTTCCGCGGCACTTGTGCATCCCGCACATCGCAAGTGTCGCGAGAGGCAGGATGCCGGAAGCGGCCGGCATTCACACTTCCCTGTGCATCACAACTTATCATATTCATCTCTCCGGTTGAACCGCCGGACCGCGGTTGATACATTAACGTTTTTACGCGCCTTCTAAGGTAGAATCCTCCTCATGTTCAAAAGCTTCCGTGGTTTTTTCTCGAGCGACATCGCCATTGACCTTGGCACCGCCAACACCCTGATTTTCGTACGCGACAAGGGCATCGTGCTGAACGAACCCTCGGTTGTCGCCATCCGCCAGGACTTCACCAGCCGCAACAACCGCTCCATCCTCGCCGTCGGCGTCGAAGCCAAGAAGATGCTCGGTCGCACACCGGGATCGATCCAGGCCATCCGCCCGATGAAAGACGGCGTGATCGCCGACTTCACCGTCACCGGCGAGATGCTCAAGTATTTCATCCGCAAGGTACATGAAAATCGCATGTTCCAGCCAAGCCCGCGCATCGTCATCTGCGTGCCCTGCGGTTCGACGCAAGTGGAACGACGCGCCATTCGTGAATCCGCCATGGGCACCGGCGCGCGCGAGGTGTATCTGATCGAAGAACCGATGGCCGCCGCCATCGGCGCGGACTTGCCCATTCTGGAACCGACCGGCTCCATGGTGCTCGACATCGGCGGCGGCACCAGCGAAGTGGGCGTCATCTCTCTCGGCGGCATTGTGTATTCTCATTCGCTGCGCATCGCCGGCGACAAGATGGATGAGGCGATCGTCAACTATGTACGCCGCAAGTATGGTCTGCTGATCGGTGAGGCCACGGCGGAACTGGTGAAGAAGGAAATCGGCACCGCGTGGGAAGGCAGCGAAGTGCGGCAGATGGACGTCAAAGGCCGACACATCGCCGACGGCGTACCGCGCGCCCAGGTCCTCACCAGCCAGGAAGTGCACGCCGCCCTTTCTGAAAGTCTCGCCGGCATCATCGGCGCGATTAAAATCGCGCTGGAGCAAACACCGCCGGAACTCGGCGCGGACATCGCGGAAAAGGGTCTGGTGGTTTCGGGCGGCGGCGCACTGCTGCGCGATATCGACCGCATGCTCGCCGAACAGACCGGACTGCCCATCATCATCACCGAAGATCCCCTGACATGCGTCGTGCGCGGCTGCGGCCGTGCCCTGATGGAGGCCGAAACCCTGGGCGATGTATTTGTGTACGAATAAGTCGCTCTCAACATCCTGTTTCACGCGACACTTGCACATCCCTGTGCGTCGCAGCGCGTACGATTTATGATCAATATTTTCGGCCAGTCGATGCGGGCGCCCTCGATCCTGACACGGCTGGTATTGCTGACCATCCTGTCCGTGGCGCTGATGTTTTTCGATCACCGCGGCCATCATCTGGAAAAAATCCGCGCCGCCCTCACGGTGGTGGCCTACCCCATCCATTTCATCGCCGCCCTGCCGTCACGCGTGGGCGGCGGCATTGCCGATTTCTTCACCACCCGCGGTACGCTGCGCGAGGACAATGAAAAACTATTGACGGAACGGCAGATGCTGCTCGCCAAGTTGCAACAGTTTGATTCCCTGGATGCGGAAAACAACCGTCTGCGCCATCTGCTCGGAAGCGCTGCACGTGTCACCGACAAGGCACTGGCGGCGGATCTCGTGGAAGTCAGCGCCGAACCCTTCACACGCAAGGTGGTGGTCACCAAGGGCAGTCAGGACGGTGTCTATCCCGGGCAGCCGGTGATCGATGCGCATGGCATCATGGGGCAGGTGACGCAAGTCGCCGGCCGCGTCTGCCGCGTCACGCTCATTACCGACGCCGGCCACGCCATCCCGGTACTCGACAACCGCAGCGGCCTGCGGGCACTGGTCTTCGGCACCGGCGATCCCGACGCCCTGAAAGTTCCCTACCTTACCGCCTCGACAGACATCAAGGTGGGCGATCTCCTGGTGAGTTCCGGCATGGGCGGCACCTTCCCGGCCGGTTATCCGGTAGCGCAGGTGGTCAAAATTGTTAATGATCCCAACGAATCCTTCCTCGACATCACCGCCAAACCCGCGGCCCAACTGAACCACGGCAAGCAGGTGCTGCTGATCTGGCCGGGTGGCGCCGCGAAGACGGGCACCACCAAAGCCGGGGGCACCAAATGAGAATGAGCAACAACACCCGGGGACTGCTGACCTTTGTCGGCACCTTCGCCGCGGCACTCATCCTCGCCTCCATGCCGTTTCCGACATGGGCCGAACCGTTCCGCCCGGACTGGGTGGGGATGGTGCTGATCTACTGGTGTCTGGCCGTTCCCGAACGGATCTCGGTGGGCACGGGCTGGCTGCTGGGTTTCCTCCAGGACGTGCTCTACGGCTCACTGCTCGGCAGCAACGCGCTGGCCAAATCGCTGGTGGCTTACATCTCCGTCCGCATGCATTTGCAGATTCGCATGTTCCCGCGCTGGCAACAGGCGGTTTCCGTTTTCGGGTTGCTGGCCGCCAACCAGTTGCTGGTGCTGTGGATTCGCGGCGCCATCGGTCAGGCGCCGGAAACCTTCAGCTACTGGACGCCCAGTGTCGTCGGCGGACTGCTGTGGCCGTGGCTGTTCGTGATCCTGCGCGATGCGCGCCGCCGCGGCGGCATCGCTTAGATGCCTCTCACAAAATGAAATGGACAGGGTTAGCACGATAAAACAATGCAGGCACGGTACAGCAGTGCAGGCAGGATTTTTCAGGATTAAGGATTTTCGAGACAATAAATCTTGTTAATCCTGTTTTTAATCCTGTGAATCCTGTCTGATTTTTTGTTTAGGATTCTTAGAGCCTCATGCTTAATATTCCGTTAAAAGATCACTTCCGCGAGACCCGGCTGTTCAACGCGCGGATCTCGGTTATCGGCATCCTGGTGGTTGTGCTCGTCCTGACGTTGTTGCTGCGTCTGGCCTATCTGCAGATCTTCGCCCATCGCCACTATGAAACGCTGTCGCAGGCCAACCGCATCAAGCCAATTCCGATTCCAGCGCCGCGCGGTCTGATCCTCGACCGCAACGGGGTAATTCTCGCGCAGAATTATCCGGTCTACACACTCGAAGTGATTCCCGAGCAGGTGGACGACATGAACTCGCTGCTGGATGAGATGAAGGATATCGTCCATCTCGGCGAAGCCGACCTCAAAAACTTCCAGAAGCAGTTGCGTGATCGTCCCCGCTTCGAAAATCTGGTGCTGCGTTCAAACCTCACCGAAGAGGAAGCGGCGCGTGTCGCCATCAAACGGCCATACCTGAACGGCGTCGAATTGCAGGCCCGGCTGCAACGGCATTACCCGCTGGCCGGGCTCGGCGTGCATGCGATCGGTTATGTGGGCCGCATCAACGAGCAGGAACAGGAACGCATAGAAAAATCGCTGTACCGCGGGATGCAGCATATCGGCAAGCTGGGTGTCGAGGCCACGTATGAAAAAATTCTCCTCGGCCAGGTCGGTTTTGAAAAAGTGGAAACCAACGCCCGTGGACGCTCGCTGCGTATCATCGAGCGCCAGGCACCGGTGGCGGGGAAGAATCTCTACCTCAGCATGGACGCGAAACTTCAATCGTTGGTGGAGCAAACGCTCGGCAAACGGCGTGGCGCGGTCGTCGCTATCGAACCCGCTACCGGTGCCATACTTGCCTTCGTCAGCACACCCACCTATGACCCCAACCCCTTCGTCAACGGCATCGACACGGACTCTTACCATGCCCTGCTCAACGATGCGGACAAGCCGCTCATCAACCGCGTGCTCAATGGTCAGTATTCTCCCGGTTCGACCATCAAGGCATTCCTCGGGCTGGCCGCGCTGGAGTTGGACGGCTTCGACCCCAACCGGCCGGTGGCCGGCCCCGGCTGGTATTCACTGCCGGGCAGCACGCACCAGTTCCGTGACTGGAAAAAGGGCGGACACGGCGCTATGAATCTGCACGACGCCGTGGTGCAGTCCTGCGACGTTTATTTTTACCGGCTGGCGGTGGCGATGGAGATCGAGGCCATCAAGAATTTTCTCACGCCATTCGGCTTTGGCAAAAAAACCGGCGTCGACCTGTTTAACGAGTCCGACGGTATTTTGCCTTCACTGGAATGGAAAAAGGCACGTGGCCTGCCTTGGTATCCCGGTGAGACCGTCATCACCGGTATTGGCCAAGGCCCTATCCTGGCGACCCCCCTGCAACTGGCTTCGGCCATGGCGGCGCTCGCCAACCGCGGGGTACGCATGAAACCGCAATTGGTGCGCGCCGCCGTTGACGCCAAAACCAAGGCAGCGCGCGAAACCATGCCCGAGGCCTATCCGGCAATCCCCCTGAAGGACATGCGGCACCTCGATATCCAGATACAAAACTTGACCGACGTGGTGCACTCCAACAAAGGCACGGCCTACTGGACCGGTTACAACTCGCCCTACAAAATCGCCGGCAAGACCGGAACCGCGCAGGTGAAAGGCATAGCACAGGGACAGAACTACAGCGAAAAGGCTACCCCCGAACGTTTCCGCGACCACGCACTGTTTATCTCCTATGCGCCGGTCGGCGATCCAAAGGAGGCCGTGGCCGTGATCGTGGAAAACGGCGGGCATGGCGGATCCACGGCGGCCCCCATCGCC
>CAYIQV010000124.1:0-5524 GCA_964365635.1 uncultured Acidiferrobacteraceae bacterium | reverse complement strand
TGGTGAGAGCTATGTCCGCCAGCACCTTGGGCAAATGCAGATCGTCAAAACGCGGGATCTCGGTCTGGATGGTACGCAGCACCATGCCCACGCGCTGCTGCTGCATGAAAATGTTGACGCGAAAACGCCCGATCTCCTGCGGGGAAATGGCGAAGTTACACTCGTTGTTCGCCTCGAACTGACGGCGTTGGTCCTCGTTCATGATGCCGTAGGCAAACGCGCGCGATTGCTCCGGGGTCAGCGCCTGTTTGGTTACGGGCATGAGCTTGCCGTCCACCTTCATGGAGGGGGGCACACCGGCCGTGACGAACAGGTCGGAAGCCTTCTTGTGCTTCATGAGCTTGAGCAGATCGATAAAGTTCATTTGGTCTTGGCCCCCGCCGCCATGCCTGCGCTTGTAAACATATCCTTGTTGACCGCCACCGTGCGCGCATCGTCTACGTGCACCTGGCGATTGCGTACCAGCTCCACTAAACACTGGTCCAGCGTTTGCATGCCCAGGGCCTGGCCGGTCTGAATCGACGAATACATCTGCGCCACCTTGTTTTCACGAATCAGGTTACGGATGGCCGGCGTGCCGATCATGATCTCGTGCGCCGCCACGCGTCCACCGCCCACTTTCTTGAGCAGCGTCTGCGAAATCACGGCCCGCAGCGATTCGGAAAGCATGGCGCGCACCATGTCCTTCTCGGCCGCGGGAAACACGTCAATGATACGGTCGATGGTCTTGGCTGCCGAACTCGTATGCAAGGTTCCGAATACAAGGTGGCCGGTCTCGGCACCGGTCAGCGCCAGCCGGATGGTTTCCAAGTCGCGCATTTCGCCCACCAGAATCACATCGGGGTCCTCGCGCAGAGCGCTGCGCAGGGCCTTATCGAAACCCAGCGTATCTTTGCCAACTTCGCGCTGGTTGATGAGGCAGTTCTTGCTCGTGTGCACAAACTCAATCGGATCTTCGATGGTCAGGATATGGCCATGTTCCGTTTCATTGATAAGGTTGATGATGGCCGCCAGGGTGGTGGACTTTCCGGAACCGGTAGGGCCGGTCACGAGCACGATCCCGCGCGGCTGGTCGGCAATCTGTTTGAACACCGCCGGGGCGTTCAACTGCTCCAGGGTCAGCACCTTGGAAGGAATGGTCCGGAATACCGCAGCAGGGCCGCGATTCTGGTTGTAGGCATTGACGCGGAAGCGCGCGATATTGGGTAGCTCGAAGGAAAAGTCGGTTTCGAGGAATTCCTCGAAGTCCTTCTGCTGCTTGTCCGACATGATGTCATAGATCATATTATGGACGGTGCGATCGTCCAGCGGATCGACGTTGATGCGCTTGATGTCGCCGTCCACGCGGATCAGCGGCGGCAGGCCCGCGGACAAATGCAGGTCCGAGGCGTTTTGTTTAAAGGCAAACGCCAGAAGTTCGGCGATATCCATCAGGGTCTCCGGTAGTAAGGTCGAAATCAGGAATAACTGCTTTAACTAAATCGGCCTCTGCTTAACTTTTAGTCTATTCCGGCCCACCCTGCAAACAAGTGGCTGTTTTTTCCGATGAAAGAACCTGAAATCGGCCTCGCCGGGCATGAAAAATCACACTGGTTCTGCTTCCGTTAGGAAGGTCACCGTCTTACACTTGGCCCGCTATGACCAACAAGACAGCACATTCAGGGCGGCCGCGGGTTGGATTTATCGGCGCCGGCAACATGGCCCGCAGCCTGGCCAGCGGCCTGCTGCACAACGGCTGGAGCCAGGACGATATCGTCGTTTCCGATCCCGATCCGGAACAGCGACGGACCATTGAGTCCGCGCTTGGCCTCAAGACCTTTGCCGCTAACCCGGATGCCGCCGCCCTGGCCGAGATTCTGGTGCTGGCGGTAAAACCGCAGATTCTGGGAACGGTGGCCACAGCGCTGGCCCCGACGGTGCAGAAGAAAAAACCCCTCGTCATTTCCATTGCCGCCGGCGTCCGCATCGAAGACCTCGCGCGCTGGCTCGGCAACGATCTGCCGATCGTGCGGGTGATGCCCAATACCGCGGCCTTGATTGGCTCCGGCGCCTCGGGTCTGTACGCCAATGAGCGGGTCAACGAGGCCATGCGCGATCAGGCCGAATCCATCCTGCGCGCGGTGGGGGTAGCCACCTGGGTCTCCGAGGAGTACCTGCTCGATGTGGTGACGGCCCTGTCCGGCAGCGGGCCGGCGTATTTCCTTCTGGTCATGGAAGCCATGGAACAGGCGGCGATTGAATCCGGTCTGGATCCGGCGCAGGCACGGCTGCTCACCCTGGAAACCGCTTATGGCGCCGCCAAGATGGCGCTGGAGGGCCATGAAGAACCGGCGCAGTTACGCCGCCGCGTAACCTCTCCCGGCGGCACGACGGAACGTGCCGTGAAGGTTCTTGAAGAAGGGGGGCTGCGCAACCTGTTCAAGGAGGCGATGCTGGCCGCCACCCGGCGGGCGCAGGAGATTGCCGATATGTTCGGGAAAAACACATGAATTCATTTCTGGCGGATGCCGCCAGCCTGATCCTGCAAATGGTGTTCGGCCTGTATATTCTGGCCGTGTTGCTGCGTCTGCTGTTTCAGATTTCACGGGCCGATTTCTACAATCCTATTTCCCAGTTTCTGGTAAAGCTCACCAATCCACTGCTGCGCCCACTCAGGCGAGTCATCCCGGGACTCTTCGGCATCGACCTCGCTTCGGTCCTGTTGTTGCTCGTGCTCCAGTCGCTCGAAACCTATCTGCTTCTCTGGCTAGGCGGTTTCGTTCCCGGTGTCGCCACGGTCTTTATATCCGCCGTCATCGAACTGGTACGACTCGTCCTTAATGTCTATTTTTTCTCGATCCTGCTGCGTGTGATCCTGAGCTGGTTCATGCCCTACGGCATCCACCAGAATCCGGCCGGGGACCTGCTCGTGAGCCTGACCGAACCCCTGATGCGGCCGGCGCGCCGCCTGATCCCGGCCCTGGGCGGGCTCGACCTTTCCCCCATCGCCGTCCTTCTGACCCTGCAACTCCTGCAACTCGCCCTCGCCCACCTGCTGCGCTGACATGGCCTGGTTCCGTTGGGACAGCGCCGACCTGATTCTGCAGGTGCAGTTGCAACCACGGGCGTGCGCTGATGCCCTGGTCGGCCCCTTGGGGGAGCACCTGAAAATCCGCCTCACCGCGCCACCGGTCGATGGCATGGCCAACGACCGCCTGATCGCCTATCTCGCCAAACTCTTTGGCGTCCCCAAAAACCAGGTGGTCCTGGAACAGGGGAAAACAGCCAGACGGAAAGTCGTTCGCATCAGGGCACCGAAAAAAATTCCCGCTGTGCCTGGCCTGAAACACCCCTGACTTACCGACCCCGGTTTTGCCCAATTTAGGGTGCTTGACACCTCCCAGCCCACGGGAGATAGTGTTAGGCATAATTCTTAATTAAGTTTATATTGTAACCACATGTATTAATGATATATTCGACTTCATGATTAGTGCGCAACGGCAAAAAGACCGTCCCCGTCTGGCAATCAATGAATTCAGCAAAAAGCTGGGGAATTACAAGCATTGGCGCGACGAGCTGATCGACATAATCAACGAGTATCAAGCCTGGGTGGAGAACCATAATCTCTCCAGCGATGAGCACGATCTTCAAATCTACGATCTCATCGATACCTTGCGCTCCGATAAACTCATCATCGCCCTGGTGGCGGAATTCTCGCGCGGCAAAACCGAACTCATCAACGCGATATTTTTTTCCGATTACAAGCAGCGCTTGCTGCCTTCCGAAGCCGGCCGCACCACCATGTGTCCCACCGAAATCCGGTACGACGAAAACGAAACGCCGTGTCTTAAACTGCTTCCCATTGAAACGCGCAAGAACAGTATCACCATCTCAGAATATAAACGCACGCCAACCCCATGGACCGTGATTGCGCTCAACCTCAGCGAACCAAAAAAAATTGCCGAGGCATTTCAGGAAATCACAAAAACAAAGTTCGTCTCTATCCAGCAAGCGAAGGAACTGGGTCTGTACCACGAACACACGATGGCGCACAACGATGGCACCGTGGAAATTCCCGTCTGGCGGCATGCCATCATCAATTATCCACATCCCCTGCTAAAACAGGGGCTGGTCATCCTCGACACGCCCGGCCTCAATTCACTCGGCACGGAACCGGAATTGACCCTGGGCCTTCTGCCCAGTGCCCAAGCGGTGCTGTTTGTGCTCGCGGCCGACACGGGGGTAACCAAATCCGATTTAGCAGTGTGGAATAACCATGTCTGCATTGCCAAAAGCGGCAAGGGCGACGGCCGCTTCGTGGTGCTCAACAAGATTGATGCGCTGTGGGATGATCTGAGCAGCGATACGGCCGTGTCCGCTTCCATCTCGCGCCAGGTGCAGGAAACCGCGCGCACGCTGGGGGTGGGCAGGAACCAGGTAGTGGCGGTATCCGCCCAGAAAGGATTACTGGGCAAAATCAAGGCAGATTATACCCTGATTGAACGCAGCAACCTGCCGGAACTCGAGGTCAGGCTCGCGCAGGAAATTCTTCCGGCGCGCCAGGAACTGCTGCGTGAACGCATTACCCATGACATCGGTTCCCTCATCGAAACCACCCATGCCATGATCGATGCAAGACTTGCTGCCGTTGACAATCAGATCGGAGAATTACGCGCCCTCTCCGGGAAAAATCAGGACGCGGTTCAGGACCTGATTTCCAACATGCGTGACGAGAAACTGGCCTATGACCAGACACTGGCCAGTTTCCAGAACACCCGTGCGCTGCTATCCGACCAGATCAAGCTTCTGCTGCAACACATGAGCGTGGAGGCCCTGGATGACTTGGCCTTGCGCATGCGTGAGGAAATGAACAAATCCTGGACCACGCAGGGACTGCGCACCAGCATGAAGATGCTGTTTGACGGCGCGCTGGAAATGATGGAGAAAACCAACAAGCAAACCCAGCAGATCCGCGGTCTGGTGCAAGCTATCTACAGCAAATTTCATTCGGAGCACGGGCTTGCCAAAATCAAGCCGACCAATTTTTCGCTGCTTCCCTACCGCAGCCAATTGCAGAAACTGTACGAAGAGGCCGACGCATTCCGCAACAGTCCTATGATGGTAATTACGGAACAGCACTTTGTCGTGGAGAAATTCTTTGTCACCCTGGTCGGCCGCACCCGCGAACTTTTTGGCGAATGTCACGCTGCCGCCCGCACCTGGAGCAAGGCACTCATGTCGCCGATCCTCGCCCAGACGCGCGAACACAAGATCATGATGGAGCGACGCCTCGAAAACCTGAAAAAAATCCACGAAAATCTGGATAACCTGCAGGATCGGATTGCTGATCTGGAATCCTCGCGCCAGGATCTCGAAAATCAGCAGCTGGTCATCCGCAACATGCTGCGCAAGGTTAACCAGCCGCTGCCACTCCACTTCTGATCGTGCGCCTTCCGTTGTTCCTGATCCAGAAACCAGAAAAAAACGTTAGAAACAGAAAAGGCCGGAGAGGTTTCCCTCTCCGGCCTTCATTTCTATCCGCTGA
>CAYIQV010000123.1:0-5531 GCA_964365635.1 uncultured Acidiferrobacteraceae bacterium | reverse complement strand
GGGCTACAGCTACACCGACACGAAGTTCGGAATCAATCGTAACTTCGCGACCCTGTGGAACGACTTCACCAACAACGGCACGATCGCAGACGACAAGGCCGCCTGCCAGTACCTGCTCGATAATGCGGTAGAGACAGCGGGCGTGACGGTGGATCAGATCAACAACCAGCCCCACCGCTTCACCCAGACGAGCGAAGTCTGGACCAGCGACATCAAACCGGGTGTGGCGTACTACGGCTTCCAGCGCATGTTCGAACTGAAGCGGCCGCTCACGACCCTCACCGGGCGCCAGCAGTTCTACATCGACCACGCCTGGTTCCTCGAACTCGGCGAGCAGTTGCCGATGTACAAGCCGCCGGTCGACGTGGACGCCTATCCGCTACGCTGGATTACGCCGCACGGCCGCTGGAGCATCCATTCCACCTGGCGCGACGCCAAGTTCCAGCTGCGGTTGCAGCGTGGAAGGCCGATCGTGTACCTGAGCCCTGGCGAAGCGGCGCAGCGCGGGCTCGTGGATAACGACAAGATCGAGATATACAACAAGAACGGCAGCTTCGTCGCCCACCTCAACATCTCGCCGCGCCTGCCGGATGGCATGGCGCAAATGTACCACGGCTGGGAACGCTTCTTCTTCCAGCAGGGCGGGTGGCAAACGCCGACCACGATCCGCATCAAGCCGACCCAGCTCGTCGGCGGCTACGGCCAGCTCAAATTCAAACTCAACTACTGGGGCCCGACCGGCAACCAGAAAGACACGCGGGTCGAGATCCGCAAGTTCATCGGCTAAGACGCGGCACGAGGAGGAGAAGCGATGGCGACGATACAAAAACAGGTTCGGATGGTGTTCGATCTGAACAAGTGCCTCGGGTGCCATACCTGCACCATGGCCTGCAAGAGCATGTGGACCGACCGCAACGAAGGTCAGATGTACATGTACTGGAACAACGTTGAAACCCGTCCGGGCGATGGTTACCCGCGCAGCTGGGAGACCCTGGGCGGGGGTTTCGACGCCAATGGCAACGTGATCCTGACCGCGCCGCTGCCGGAGATCGTCGCCAGCTACGGCGCGGCCTGGGAGTACAACTTCGACGCCGTACTCAAGACCGGTGGCGGCAATGCCACCTCGGGTCAGGTGATACCTATCCCCTCGCCCGATGGCTCGGCCGCCTATGCGAGCAATTGGCAGGAAGACATCGGCGCGGGCACGAGCCCCGCCGATTCGTATTATTTCTATCTGCCACGCATCTGCAATCACTGCACCAAGCCCGCCTGCGTCGCCGCCTGCCCGCGCGGCGCGGTATACAAGCGCGAGGAAGACGGCATCGTCCTCATCGACCAGGACCGTTGCCGCGGTTACCGCTACTGCCTCAAGGGTTGCCCGTACAAGAAAATCTACTGGAACCCGGTGGAAAAGAAATCGCAGAAGTGCATCTTCTGCTATCCGCGCGTCGAGCAGCGCCAGGGCAATTTTTGCGTCTCCCAGTGCCCCGGCCGCATCCGCTGGGTCGGCTACGGGCAGGACACCGCGAGCAATGTCTACAAGCTGGTTGAGGTCTGGCGCGTGGGGCTGCGGCTGCACCCGGAATTCGGCACCGAGCCCAATACTTTTTACATCCCGCCGTTCAGCTCGCCGACCTACTCCGCCCAGGGCGGACCCGTCACCAGCACATCGCGCATCCCAATCTCGGAACTCGCGCGGCTGTTCGGCGACAACGCCTCGCAGACGCAGGCGCAGCGCGAAGCGCGTGTGCAGGAAGTATTCAGCATTATCGAAACCGAACGCGCCAAGGTGAAGGCTGGCGGCACATCCGGGTTGATCGATATCCTGGCATCCACCTCGCAATCCGACCAAATTCAATACTAAGGAGGCCAGGCTTATGAAACGCATATCAACCCGGATTGGCGTGTGGCTCGCCGCCCTGCTCGTGGCCTTCCCGTGGATCGTCGCGGCGATGTTTGCGGCGCCGGCGGTCCAGGCTGCCGGGCCCGGCGGAGGGGGCATGACCTCCATCACTGCCGCCTACGTGCCCAGCTCGATCAGCCTCAGTCCCTCCGATCCAGCTTGGGGCGCGGCGACGGCGGCGACGGTGACGCTGGTGCGCTACATCGATTACGTCAGCAACGCCGACACCAACGATACGATGTGCATGATGCTGGGCAGCGCCATCAACCGCGCAGTCACGGTCAAGGTGGTGCACAACGGCAGCGACATCTTCTTCCGCTACGAGTGGAGCGACAGCACGGCGGATGCCACGGTGAACGACACCCCGAAGTTCGCCGACGCGTTCGCGATGGAAATCCCGTACAGCGGCTCGGGCGGCACCGCGCTCGCCATGGGCACGCAGAGCGGACCGGTGAACATCGTCTTCTGGCGCGCGGACCTGATGCAGCCGCAGAACATCGTCGCTGGCGGTATCGGCACGCCGCAGCCGAGCCCGGACGCGCAGAACCTGTTGCACTACCAGGGTTGGGGCAATGGCAAATGGACGGTGATCGTAAGCCGTCCGCTGACCGGGGCCTCGGTCAACCAAGTGACGCTCAGCCGCGGCACGAGTTACCGCGTGGCGTTCGCCAACTGGAACGGTTCGGCCCTGGACCGCAACGGGCGCAAGGCCATCTCCGGCTGGAACACACTGGCGATTCAGTAATACCCACGGCGTGGAGGTAATGTCATGAACATGAATGAGACTATGGCGGCGATCGCCGATCCGGGCACCCGCAGCCACGTCTACCGGCTGCTGGGTGAACCGTTTCGTTATCCCACCGCTGTCTTTTTCGAGCGATTACGGGGCGGGGCTTACGCGGCGGAACTGCGCGAGGCGCTGACGGATCTCGCGCATGTGTGCTTGAACGAAACTGAAGGACAGCCGCTTGATAAAAAGCTCTCGCAGGCGCTTGCAGGATACCCTTTTGAGGATTACGAGTCGTTATACATCACAACTTTCGACGTAGGCGCCCCGCAACCACCCTGTCCACCGAACGAAGGCTCCTACCGCGATGGCGTGCCCAGGGCCAAGGTTCTGCTTCAGGTGGCAGGCTTTTACGAACACTTCGGGCTGCGCATGAGCACGGAGGAGGGCAAGCACGAGTTGCCGGATCATCTCAGCGCCGAACTGGAGTTCATGCATTTTCTCGCCTTCAAGGAGGCGCAGGCGCGTGAATCGGGCGACGACGAATTGGTTCAGGGTTATGTGCTCGCGCAACGTGATTTTCTTACGCGTCACCTCACTGTCTGGTTCCCGAAATTCGCAGACAAGCTCAACACTCCAACTGGCTGCCCGGCATTCGCCATAATCGCCGCCACCGCCGCTGTCTTTTTTGAACAGGATCTCGCGTTCCTGCGCGGTTGCCTGAAGGCTTGGGGCATTGCCGAACCGCGGGAGATGCCGGAGATTGTCGAACTGCCTCCCACCGACTCCGCCGCCAGCGGCTGTTGCCCGGCAGCCGACGAGTAACCGAGGCCGGTCATGCTCGCGGATGCCTATGGGCGGCGCATTACCTACCTGCGCCTGTCGGTCACCGATCGCTGTAATTACCGCTGCTTCTATTGCCGCCCCGCGGGCGGCGATCCTGGACGGGCGGCGCGCGCGGAGTTGCTGAGCCTCGCGGAGACGGTAAGGCTCGTGCGGCTGTTCACCGAGCTCGGCGTCACACACGTGCGAATCACCGGCGGCGAACCTTTGGTGCGGCGCGATCTTCCTGAACTCGCGCGCGCCATTGCCGCGATGCCTGGCGTAAGCGATCTTTCGCTCTCCACCAACGGACAATTACTCGCCTGCCACGCCGCCACCCTGCGGGAAGCCGGGGTGCGGCGGGTGAACATTTCGCTCGATGCGCTCGACCCGGCGATCTTTTCGCGCATCACGGGCGGTGGCGACGTGCGCGCTGTCTTGCGCGGTATCGACGCCGCGCGCGCGGCCGGCCTCTCGCCGCTGCGGCTCAACATGGTGGTGCTACGCGGGGTCAACGAATCGGAGATCGAGCGGATGGTGGAGTTCGCGAGCGGCATCGGCGCGGAGGCTCGCTTCATCGAGACCATGCCCATCGGACCGAGCGGCCTGCACAGCATGGCTTACTATTTTCCCGCAGCGGAGATCCTGGAGCGCGTCCGCCGCGTCTGTGGCGCGCGGCTGCACCCCATACTGGCGCGAACCGGCGCCGGTCCCGCGCATTATTTCGAGCTCAGTCCTGGCGGCGTGCGCATTGGGGTGATCTCGGCGGTATCGCAACACTTCTGCGCCACCTGCAACCGCGGGCGGCTCACGGCCGCGGGCGAGTTGGGGCTGTGCCTCGGCGCTGCCCACCGCGTCGACCTGCGCAAGATATTGCGACAAGGACTTTCGGACAATGATCTCAAAACGCAGATGCAACTAGCCCTTCTGCGCAAACCTCACAGCCATGAATTCGCGCATGCAGGAGCGGTGCCGATCACACTGCCGATGTCCGCCCTCGGCGGCTAGGGGGCGGCGACGGAGCGCATCGTAAGATTCCGTTCCCCCGGCACGGAAAGCGAGCCAGTGAGGCGCCAATCCTGCGCTGCGAGCTGCACATTCCAATGCCCCGGCGCCAAGTCGGGCAGCGGCGCACGATAAGCGCCGTCGGCGTGACGCGGTAAAATCAGAGCACGATCCAGTCCCGAGCGCGTGGCATACAGAAATTTAAGCTCGACCTGCTCTGGCCAAGACATAACCTGACGTGCCGTCAGGCGCACCTCCAACGCGTGTTGCGCCGGGTTCAGTACGATCGCGCTTTCCAGGCCAAGTGCTGCCGCGGCCTGGTCGCGCGCCAGCACACGGTTGATCTCCTTGCCGCGCCGGTAATAATCGTCCTCGACCATGCCATCGTCCGAGACGATGGCGAAGGCCAGAAAAATAAAACTCTCGATCACCGCCACGGTCGGCACCGCGATCAGCAGCCATACCATGGGCTCGCGGTACCAGGGGTGCTTTGGTTGTGTCTTCGTGGTCATCTTCCATTCGCTGGGCCGAGAAAACGGCCCTGCTCTTCAATGCGCAGATCCGGGTTATCGGTTGCCTGCAGCCGGAAATAGACGGGGCTGCTGCGCTGAGTCAGATTATACCGGTCGACCTGCAACCGTGCGGGCACTTCGATCACTTCACCGGCCGGAGCACGAATCACCTTGTCCACGCGCACCTCCACACCCTCGATACCGTGGGCGGTAAGCATGTAGGTATGTTCCCGGCTATCCATATTCATAACCTTCAGGATATACACGTTCTCAATCATCCCATCGGGGGTCTCGCGGTAAAGCGAGTTGCGGTCACGGATGATGTCGAGTTGGAGCGGCACGCGCAAGAGCACGGCGATAATGAGCGCCACACCGATGGCGGCCAGCAGCGCAGAATAGATCAGCACCCGCGGCCGCAGCAGCTTCCAGGGTTTACCCTCCATGGCACTCTCGCTGGTGTAACGGATCAGGCCCTGCGGATAATTCATCTTGTCCATCACCGAATTACACACGTCTACACACGCGGCACAGGCGATACAGCCGACCTGCAGGCCGTTGCGGA
>CAYIQV010000122.1:0-5572 GCA_964365635.1 uncultured Acidiferrobacteraceae bacterium | reverse complement strand
TCGTGAGCCTGTTGACACCCGCGCCCGACAAGAAAACGCAGGAGCTGATTGAGCACGTGCGTTATCCGGAGCTCAAAGGTACTGCTAAGCGGGCGACTTGAACGAGCCCGGCAAGTTGATGCAAAAGGCCCGCGCAAGCGGGCCTTTTGTTCTCTATAAATCGGAAACCACAGATAAACACGGATGAACACGGATTCGCTGAATTTGCATAAAGGAATAATTTTGATATCTGTGTGTATCTGTGTTCATCTGTGGTTACTAAAGATGTTTTAAATAATTTTATGTTAACCATAGTCGTGATACTGAAGGCATTGACGGAGATCGCGGGGCTGGCGCTCCTCGGTCAGGGCGTGTTGCATGTGTTCGCCGGGGCGAACCGCGAGCAGAATCTTTTTTACAGGGTGCTGAAGACGATTACGGCCCCGATCATCCGCGTGGTGCGTTTCATCACGCCGCGTTTTGTGGCGGACCAACATATCGGCATGGCCGCCTTCTTTCTGCTGGCGGGAATATGGCTGGCGTTGATAATTGAGTATCGGGGTCTCTGTGTAGCGGATCCGACGCATCCTGCCTGTGAGAAGCTGGTGCGTCAGGTACCAGCTGGAGAGCCGGTAACGCCCGGCGAACGCACCCGCTAGACCTTAAGATCGGCGATGAGATGAGTCAGGTCGGAACGGCCGGTGTCTTGAATCAGCTGACGGGTCATTTTGGGATCGAAGCGGTGCAGGTATTCAATCACCTCTTTGACCTTGTCCGGATGATGTAGCGCATGCTGTGCCAGTCCCAAGTGGTACCAGGCATGCGGATTCATCGGTTGCAGTTGACCGGCCTGTTCGAAGGATTTTACGGCGGCTTCGTGTTGCCCGAGGGCAACTTGGCACAGACCCATCCCATACCATGCGCGGTCGAAACCGGGATTGATCCGTACCACCTCGCCAAAGGCCTCGATGGCTTTGGTGGGTTGGTGTTGTTTGTCGTATAGGAAGCCGAGATTGAACCAGGTGGCGGCACGTTGCGGTTCCAGGCGCAGGGCTTGGTGGAAATATCGCTCGGCCTCGGCGTAATGCTCGCGTGAAGTCAGCAGGAAGGCGAGCGCCCGGGCGGCCTGGGCGCTTGCCGGATCAAGCCGCAGCGCCGTACGGTATTCGGCGATGGCCTTGTCGGGCTGCCGGAGGAACTCAAACAGCCGCGCCCGCAGGCGGTGATGCCATGCTTCCAGGTTCATGAGAGACTCCTTATATATTCTGGCCATTCTGGGGGTTTCGGCCGGCGGCGGCAAGCCGTCATAATTCCAGCTTGAGGCGCGGACGCCAGATACTGCAAAATCGTTTTTGTCAGGGTTCATCAAGAGGGTTCAGCCATGTCCGAAGAAAAAATTTATAACGTTCCCGCCGACGTCGCGAAGCGAGCCTGGATCGACGACGCAAAATATAAAGAGATGTATGAGCGCTCGATCAAAGACCCCGATGGCTTCTGGGCCGAGCAGGCCAAGCAATTCGTCACCTGGTTGAAGCCCTGGACCAGGGTTTCCGACTGGAGCTTCGACGCCAGCAACCTCCATATCAAGTGGTTCATCGGCGGCAAGCTCAACGTCTCCTATAACTGTCTCGACCGGCATCTGGAGACACGCGGTAACCAGACGGCGATTATCTGGGAAGGGGATGACCCGAAGGAAGACAAAAAGATCACCTATCGCGAATTGCATGCCGAGGTGTGCAGGTTCGCCAATGTACTGAAGACCCGCGGTGTGAAGAAAGGCGACCGCGTATGCATCTACATGCCGATGATCCCGGAGGCCGCGGTCGCGATGCTCGCCTGTACGCGCATCGGTGCGGTGCACTCGGTGGTGTTCGGCGGTTTTTCGCCACAGTCGCTCTCCGATCGCATTCTTGATTCCGACTGCCGTGTCGTCATCACCGCCGATGAAGGCGTGCGCGGCGCCAAGAAGATTCCGCTCAAGGGCAACACCGACACGGCGACGGAGAAGTGCCCGAACGTGCACACCGTGGTGGTGGTGAAGCATACGGGTGGTAACGTCGCATGGAAGAATGGGCGCGATGTCTGGTACCACGACATGATGGAGCAGGCCTCGGTTGATTGTCCGCCCGAGGAAATGGACGCCGAGGATCCGCTCTTCATTCTTTATACGTCAGGCTCCACCGGCAAACCCAAGGGTGTGCTGCATACCACCGGTGGTTACCTGGTATTCGGCGCCATGACCCACAAGTACACCTTCGACTACCATGACGGCGATATCTATTGGTGCACCGCCGACGTCGGCTGGGTTACGGGCCACACCTATATTGTGTACGGGCCGCTGTGCAACGGCGCCATCTCGCTCATGTTCGAGGGTGTGCCGAACTATCCTTCGACCTCGCGTTTCTGGGAAGTGATCGACAAGCACAAGGTCAATATCTTCTATACCGCACCGACCGCCATCCGCGCGCTGATGCGCGACGGTGATGCGCCCGTGAAGAAGACCTCACGCCAATCGCTCAGGCTGCTCGGCACGGTCGGCGAGCCGATCAATCCCGAGGCCTGGGAGTGGTATTACCACGTCGTCGGCGATGGCCGCGTGCCGATCGTGGATACCTGGTGGCAGACCGAGACTGGCGGACACCTTATTACACCGTTGCCAGGCGCGACCAAACTGAAACCCGGTTCCGCGACGCGCCCGTTCTTCGGCGTGGTGCCGGCGATTGTGGATGACAAGGGCACGGTGCTCGAAGGGGCGTGCAGCGGCAATCTGGTCATCACGCGTCCGTGGCCGGGAATGATGCGCAGCGTGTACGGCGATCACCAGCGTTTCGTGGACACCTACTTCAAAACCTATCCGGGCATGTACTTCACCGGCGATGGCGCGCGCCGCGACGCCGATGGCGATTACTGGATCACCGGGCGCGTGGACGACGTGCTCAATGTTTCCGGTCATCGTCTCGGCACCGCCGAGGTGGAGAGCGCGCTGGTGTTGCATCACGCCGTGGCCGAAGCCGCGGTCGTGGGTTTCCCGCACGATATCAAGGGGCAAGGCATCTACTGCTATGTCACGCTCAAAGCCGGGGTCGAGCCCACGGAAGCACTGCGCAAGGAACTCGTGCAACAGGTGCGCAAGGAGATCGGTGCCACCGCAAGCCCGGATGTGATCCAGTGGGCGCCGAGTCTGCCCAAGACCCGCTCCGGCAAGATCATGCGCCGCATCCTGCGCAAGATCGCCGCCAACGAGCTCGACAGCCTGGGCGATACGAGTACGCTCGCCGACCCGGCGGTGGTGGACGATCTGGTTAAGAATCGGGCCCACAAATAGAATGACAAGACGAGCGTAGCAGGGCTACCTCATAGAATGACAAGACGAGCGTAGCAGGGCTACCTCATAGAATGACAAGACGAGTGTAGCAGGGCTACCTTAACCGTCTGGCGGTATCCCCGCGGCCAGCCCGGATTCTGAAACCGGGGCTGGCCGTTTTTTTGTATGGCCTGTTAGAATGGGCCATTCGCGTGATCTGAAACGCCAAAAACCAAGAATAGGAATCCAAGGATTGAGTCCATCCCGGTTCGGCACCGCTGACGACATTCTGGTGGATATCCAGAACCTGCGCTTTTCGCGTGGTGATCGCGTGATTCTCAATGAGTTGTCCCTGACGATCCCGCGTGGCAAGGTCACTGCCATCATGGGCGGCAGCGGCTGCGGCAAGACCACTTTGCTCAATCTTTTCGGCGGGCGCATCAAGCCGGATTCGGGCAAGGCCATCGTCGATGGCCAATCGGTGCCGGACCTCAACACCAAGGATCTATTCACGCTGCGCAAGCGCATGGGCATGCTGTTTCAGACCGGCGCACTCCTGACTGACCTGACCGTTTTCGAGAACGTGGCCTTTCCCATCCGCGAACACACCAAGTTGCCGGAGTCGATCCTGCGCAAGGTGGTGCTCATGAAGCTCGAGACCGTGGGATTGCGGGGCGCGTACAACCTCATGCCCGCGGAACTTTCCGGTGGCATGGCACGGCGCGCGGCGCTGGCGCGCGCGATTGCGCTCGAACCCATGATGATCATGTACGACGAACCGTTCACCGGTCTTGACCCGATTTCCAAGGGGGTGATCGCCAAACTTATCCGTGAACTGAATCAGAGTCTCGGCATTACCTCGATCGTGGTCTCGCACGACGTGGCCGAGACCTGTTTGATATCCGATTACGCCTACCTTCTTGGCGACGGGCGCATCATCGGCGAGGGAACCCCGAGCGAGGTCCAGAAGTCAAAATCCGAACATGTGCGTCAGTTCATGGACGGCCTGCCGGATGGCCCGGTGCCTTATCAGTATCCGGCGGGCGATTACTTGCAGGATCTGATGCAGGAGCCGGCGTCATGAATATTCTCCTCATCCTGGGACGGGTCGTGCTCAGTGGTATTGAGCGTCTGGGCCGGGCCGCGCTCTTTTTGTATGAAATTTTGTCCGGGTCATGGGAACTGGTCGGCCGATTCCCGCTCGTGTTGCAGCAGATTTACGGCGTCGGTGTCCTGACCCTGCTCATCATTCTCGTGTCCGGCCTGTTCGTGGGTATGGTGCTGGGTTTGCAGGGCTACAACACATTGGTTAAATTCGGTTCGGCGAATTCGCTCGGGCTGCTGGTGGCCCTGTCACTGGTGCGTGAACTCGGGCCGGTGGTCACGGCGTTGTTGTTCGCTGGCCGCGCGGGTTCGGCGCTCACCGCCGAAATTGGCCTGATGAAGGCGACGGAACAGCTCGCGGGCATGGAAATGATGGCGGTCAATCCGGTGATACGCGTGATCGCGCCGCGCTTCTTCGGCGGGGTGGTGGCCATGCCGTTGCTGGCGGCGCTTTTTTCCGCCATCGGTGTACTCGGTGGCCATATTGTCGGCGTCGGCCTGCTGGGCGTGGATGCCGGCCCCTTCTGGTCGCAGATGCAGGCTGGGGTGGATTTCCATGACGATATCCTGAACGGCGTAATCAAGAGCGCGGTGTTTGGCGTGGTCTGCACCTGGATCGCGGTGTTCGAGGGGTACGATGCGGTACCGACCTCGGAAGGCGTGGCGCGCGCCACCAACCGTACCGTGGTGTATTCCTCGCTGGCGGTACTCGGACTCGATTTCATTTTGACGGCATTGACGCTGGGAGAAATCTGAATGAACAGCAGAAAAACGATAGAGGTGTGGGTGGGACTGTTTGTGGCCGCGGGGTTGCTTGCGCTCGCCATGCTCGCGTTCAAGGTAGGTAATCTGACCTCGGCGGATGTGGTCGATGGATATACGCTCACCGCCAAGTTCAACAACGTCGGCGGACTGAAGGCCAAGGCGCCGGTGACCATGGCCGGTGTGCGCATCGGGCGGGTGTCGAAAATCGGTTTCGACAACGAACGGTACATGGGCGTGGTCGAGATGCAGGTTGACGGACGTTACAAGAACATCCCCAAGGACACGAGCGCCTCGATTCTGACCTCAGGGTTGCTGGGGGATCAGTATATCGGGCTGGAGCCGGGCGGCAGTGAGGAGTATCTTAAGAACAGCGATACCATAGAGATGACCCAGTCGGCGGTGTTGCTGGAGAAACTGATC
>CAYIQV010000121.1:0-5589 GCA_964365635.1 uncultured Acidiferrobacteraceae bacterium | reverse complement strand
AACCAACGACACGCGGATTTTCAATCCGCTGCTCTACCAACTGAGCTACCCGGCCATGGGGAAAGACCGCGCATTATAGAGAAGCCCCCGGCTTTGTAAAAGCGCGGAAATGGCAGTAAAACAAGGCCCAGCCGTGAAAGACCGGGGTTGGCGGTATCGGGGCTGTCTATTTGGCGGGGGGAACGAAGCCTTCGGGTGTCTGTGAGCCTTGGCCGAAGAAGAACTTCTCCATCTCGCCCTCGATGAATTTGCGTGCCTTCGGGTCGAGCGGGCTCAGGCGGTATTCGTTCATGAGCATGGTCTGCTGACCCAGCCACATTTTCCACGCCTCCTTGGAGACATTTTCCCAAATCCGTTTCCCGAGGTCGCCGGGATAAGTGGGGTAGTCGAGACCCTCGGCTTCTTTGCCGAGTTTGACGCACTTCACCATACGAGCCATTAACTTTTCCTCAATAATAATTGTTCGAGCAGATGTTTCACCGGCGCGGAGAATCCCCGTGCCGCTGGCTGGCCGAGGTTATACCAGACTGTTTCTGCATTCTCCATCGCCTGCGTCGTTCCCCCCACCACACGCGCGGGTATGGGCGTGATGTCGAGCCGGAAATGGCTGAACGCGTGGCGCCGCACCGGCCAGGGTTTTTCTGTTTTGATTTTGAGTCCGAGGGTTTTACGACACCAGGCATGTATGTCGTCGTCGGCGCATTCGGGAAATCCCCACAGGCCGCCCCACAGGCCAACGGGCGGGCGTTGTGTGAGCAACACGCGTCCGCGTTGGTCATGGATCATGAGCATCCGGGTGGCCTTGAGCGGTGTGGGTGCGCGCGTCGCGCGCACCGGGTAATCCTGCGGGGCACCGAGTTTCCGCGCGCAGCAGCCGGCACGCAACGGGCACTGTGGGCAATCGGGTTTGGTGCGCGTGCACAGGGTCGCGCCCAGGTCCATGATCGCCTGGGTGTAGGCGGCGATACGAGTGCGGGGCGTGTGTTTTTCCGCTAATAGCCAGAGACGCTCTTCGGTCGCGCGTTGGTTAAGCGGTGTATCGATGGCGTGGTAGCGCGTCAGCACGCGCTTGACGTTGCCATCGAGAATCGCACGCCGTTGGCCGAAGGCGAGCGCCAGAATGGCGCCTGCGGTCGAACGGCCGATGCCGGGCAATGCGGTGATCGCCTCGAACTCGCGCGGGAATTTGTTGTGGTGTTCTTCCAGGATGACCCGCGCCGCACGGTGCAGGTTGCGCGCCCGCGCATAGTAGCCAAGCCCGGTCCACAGGTGCAGCACCTCATCGGGCTTCGCTGTTGCCAGGGCGCGTACGTCCGGAAAGCGTGCCAGGAAGCGCTCGAAGTAGGGGATGACGGTCGTTACCTGTGTCTGCTGCAACATGATTTCCGAGACCCAGATGCGGTACGGGTCGCGCTGGAGTTTCCATGGCAGCGTCTTGCGGCCGTGACGGTCGTACCAGGCGAGCAGCCGTCGGCTGATTCCGCGTTCACTCACGGCGGGCAAACTCCTCGGTCTTGATGGCGGTCGCCATGATTTCTTTCTGGAGGAAGGACATCACGAGCCAGGGGCCGATCAACGGCGGGATGAAAAAGTCCGGCGTCATTTCCGCGGAGTAATGCAGCCGCGTCTGCGATTTCTCGGTGGAAACACGCCAACGCTCGACGGAATAGCTGAAGTCGCTCAGCTGCGGATCGCCGATGACGATGATGTCGCTCTGCGGCCAGGCCTGGATGTCGACCACCTTTTTCACGGTTTTGCAGAAGATGAGAATGCAGGCATGGAAGGTGAGATCGACGCGGTGCTTGTCGGCGCCGTCGGATTTGACGATGCGGCTTTGGGTGACAACCTCGGACAGCCGCGGCAGTTGCTCATAGTCCGTCATCTGGCGCCAGACCTTGCCCTGTTCGGCGTCGAGCAGCACCTCGAAGGAAAGCGTGTAGCGACCGTCGTCGTGGGCGGCCTCGATGTGCACGAGGGTGGCCGCCGTTGCGCCCTGTGGCGGCAGGAGGCCGACCGCCAGGGCAAGCGCCGCATATCGCCATCCATTGCGCATCGGATTAGCGGCGCAGCTTGAACTTGTCCTTCAGTTTCTGTTGCAGCTTCTCTTTTGCTTCAGTCTTCTTTTCTTCGGTCGCGGCCTTTACCAGCGAGCTTGTATCCGGCCGGAATTTCGGGCTGGAGAAGGGGCCGCTGATAAACATCGAGTACGAGCCCAGGCTGACCTTGAAGTCGAGTGTTTCCCGCGGCAGGTCGGCACTGCCTTGGGCAGTAACCTTGAGCAGGTCCGGGCTTTGCAATTTCGTGTCATCGGTGGTGACCACGCCGTTTTTGATTCTGGCACTGCCACCCAACTGGGTGAACCTGGTTTCATCGCTCGGCTTCGGTGGGAGTTCCTTCAGGTTCTGGATGCTTTTGTTTTTGATCGCGGCCACGATGGTGTCTTCCATTTTCTTCAGATCAATGCCTTTGAGGGCGCCGTTCTGAATGGAAAAACTGGCGGCTCCGTTCAATGTTTCCTTGACCTGCGCGGCATCGAGCCCCTGCGCCGTGACCTTGGCGCTCAAGTTTGCCATGCCAGAAAATTTGTCGAACTGCATGGCGTCTTTCAGCATGGGCGCAAGCTGCACACCGCTCACGCTTTCATTGATGGCCAACGCGGGTGTTTTGCCGCGCACATCAAGCGAGGTCTGACCGTTATATTTGCCGCTGTAGAGCTTGGCCTCGTTCGGGCCGAGCGTGATGAGGCCGCTGTCCGCAGTGACCTGCACCAGAACGTCGGTCGAGTGGATATTCATGGCCTTGAATTTGCCGACGCGCAGCTTGCCCTGGATGGCGAGCGCACGCAGGGCCGAGAGCGGGATTTCCACCGGTTTTGCCGGGGCGGCAGTGTCCGGTGCTTTCGCGCCCGTGGCGGCCGGGGCCGCCGGTGGCAGGTAGCGATCCACGTCGATCTGGTCCAGTGCGAGATCGAAACGGTACGCCGGTTTGGCAAAATCACGCAGGACGAATGATCCGTTCAGCCGGGTTTCATCCAGACCGACATTCATGTCTTTGAGCTCGACACTGTTCCCGGTCGCGGCGAATCTGGTTTTGAGCGAAAGTTTTTCCAGCACGCCCTTGTCGGTGGTTTCGTATTTGATGCCGAGCTTGCCCATGAGTGCGCGTGGACTGAAGGGGGCGGCTTCAATGTTGCCACTGAAGGTGGGCGCATCAAAAATCTTGTTGCCCTTGATACTGGCTTGCAGATTCAGGCCGGCGAGTGCAAGCGACAGGCTCGTGACGTCCAGCGTCTGGGCCTTGAGATCGAGGCTCGTGCGTGTTTTCAGATCGACGCGCGTACGCAGGGGCGGCTGGCCGCTTTCAAGGTCGAAGCTCAAATGCGCATCCACCGGCTGGCCGACAACGATCTTTCCGGTTTGCAGCTCCAGGTTGTGCACGGCGTAGCGCGCGCCGCTGGTCTGATCGTTCCAGGTGATGTCGGCCTTGCGCACATCGATTTTGTTCACGCCGAAACCGCCGATGTCGGGAGTGCCGGCGGCCGGTGTTTTTTCCGCCACCGCTTCCACTTTGGAAGGTGTGGTCAGATCATCCCAGTTGGTTTTGCCGGCGGCATTTTTGGCCAGATTGAGTTTGAGCCCGTCGAGAAAAACCGTGTCGACGATAACTTCTTTGCGCAGCAGCGGCAGCAGTTCCACCTTGGCGCCCGCGCCATCGATGCGGGCGAAGGGTTCGGGCCCGAATCCGGGGGCGTTGCCAAATTCGACCCGGCCGGTTTCGATGCCGACCCAGGGGAAGAACGACCAGCCGATCTTGCCGTCGATGGTCAGCTCCCGGCCAGTCTTATTCTTGACCATTTCTATAAGTTTTCCCTTGTATTGATTGGGGTCAAAAAGGATTGTCAGGCTTATGGCCAGCACGACCAGCAGGGTAACCAGACCAACCAACAGATAGGCAATGATCTTTAAGGTTTTTTTCATGATTTGGCTCCGGGAAGATGGAGCGGGTGATGGGAATCGAACCCACGTCTAAAGCTTGGGAAGCTTTCGTTCTACCATTGAACTACACCCGCAACTGGCCCTATTTTTGCACATATTGTAGGGGTAAGAGCACCGACCCAAATCGGTCGGCAACGGGGATTCTACCTTGGCAGCCCAAGACATCAAGCAGTTATATGTGCAGGAAAACGCTGATCCGCTGTTGATCAGCTTTCTTGACGTGGTGGTGTTGCTGACCTGCCAGCGTGATGAGCAGGGATTGTCCACCTCTCTGATCGATTCGTTGTGCCAGCATGTGCAGGCAGACCGGTTCCGGCTGCTCGCGATTTCCAACGCCACCCGCGACACCGGCTTCAGCGAACGCAATGTGGGGAGTGCGGTGGTGCGCGACTGGCTCGATCCTGCCGCCGCGCCCATTCCCATTGCCGAGGATCCGGATCTGGCAGCCTGCGTGCGCACCCAAAATCAGGTTAGCCGCCTGCAGCTGGGCGCGAATACCCGCCGGTTGGTGCTGCCGATTTTTGGCGCGACTTATGTGACGGCGCTGCTCGTGATCGAGGGATTACGCAAGTTGAGCGGCGAAGACGAGGTGCTCAGCCGGCTGCTGAGAATTTTCAGTAATCAGGCGTATCTGCTTTCCCGCAGCGAGATGGACGGATTGACGGGTTTGTACAACCGCCAGTCATTCGACGCGCGCATCAAGCACCAGGTACTTGAGGCCGGACAACCCAATCGCCGTCGACGCCTCCAGGGCGAGACGACGCAGAACTGTTTGGTCATCTTAGATATCGACCACTTCAAAGAGGTGAATGACCGATACGGGCATTTGTATGGCGATGAGGTGTTGGTGCAGGTGGCACGGCTGATGAGCTGCTCGTTTCGGGCGGAAGATCTGCTATTTCGTTATGGCGGCGAGGAGTTTGCCGTGGTGCTGTCCGGTATCGCTCCTGAAGAGGCCGTTCGGGTGCTGGAAGTTTTCCGGCAGACTATTGAGTCTTACGCATTTCCACAGATTGGCCACAAGACAGTCAGTATCGGCGTGGCGGGTATCTCTTCCGGCGAGAGCGTGGACACAATCATCAATCGCGCTGACAAGGCGATGTACTACGCCAAACAGCATGGCCGTAACCGGGTCTGCTGCTACGAGACGCTGGTGGCCGAGGGAACGCTGGCGTCGGTGACGGTGGCCACGGGCGACATCGAGCTGTTTTGAGCGCACGCCGCCCGGCGTGCGTTATTCCAGGGCAGAGATTACAATAATCACGCCGCTAATGGCGCTGTGTGTCTGTTCTCCCCGGTCCATGAAGATCATACTCAACGGTCAGGAAAAGCGCCTCGAGGCCTCGACTACTATTTCTGCGCTGTTGCAGGAGATGGGACTGGCCGACCGGCGGGTGGCTGTGGAAGTCAATCAGGAGATCGTGCCGCGCGGTCGGCACGGTGAGCATGTGTTACAGGATAATGATCACGTGGAAATTGTGCGCGCGATCGGGGGTGGGACATGGTAGCAACCATATCAACAGTGAAGCAGGCAACCGGCAGAAGCGATGAGCTTGTCATTGCCGGCAAGGCCTACGCGTCGCGGCTGCTGGTC
>CAYIQV010000120.1:0-5647 GCA_964365635.1 uncultured Acidiferrobacteraceae bacterium | reverse complement strand
GAGGTGCTGCTCAACGCCACCGCCATGTTCAACCACAGCAACGTGCGCATCCCGCTCGCGCTCGACCGCATCATCCGCTGGTTCATCGTTACGCCGGACATGCACCGCGTGCATCATTCCATTCTTGGTCACGAGACCAACAGCAATTTCGGTTTCAATCTTCCGCTGTGGGACCGCCTGTTCGGCACCTACCGGGATCAGCCGGAACTGGGCCATGAAAAGATGACCATCGGCATCCGCGATTTCCGCGCGCCGCAACAGGCGGATCGCCTTGCCGGCATGCTGCTGATCCCGTTTCGCGGTGCGGTGACCGACTATGCGATCAACCGTCGCGACGGGAGACCGGCAAAATGAACAGAACCCGCTGGCTGCGCCTGGCACTCGCGCTGGCGCTCATCGCGGCCGTGGCCGTCGCGTTTTATTACCGCGATCGGTTGAGCCTCGATACGCTGGATGCCTCGATCAAGCAGGCCGGCATGCTGGGACCGCTTTTGTTCATGGCCATTTATGCGTTGGCCACGGTGCTGTTTTTGCCGGGCTCGGTCCTGACGCTCGCGGGCGGAGCGTTGTTCGGGCCGGTGGCCGGGACATTTTACAACCTTACCGGCGCCACGATTGGTGCCACACTCGCTTTTCTTGTTGCACGCTACATTGCTTCCGAGTGGGCAGCGCGCAAAGCCGGTGGCCGGCTGAAGCAACTGATGGAAGGCGTGGAAAATGAAGGCTGGAGGTTCGTTGCCTTCACGCGGCTGGTCCCGCTGTTTCCATTCTTTTTACTCAATTATGCCCTAGGGCTTACCCGCATCCGGATATCGCATTACATCATCTCGACATATGTGTTCATGCTTCCCGGGGCGTTCGCCTACACCTACCTTGGCTATGCCGGGCGAGAGGCCATCGCCGGCGGTGAAGGCATGATTCAAAAGGGAATGCTCGCGCTCGCCTTGCTGGGGGTCGTCGCCTTTCTGCCGCGGCTGGTGAAACGGCTGCGCGGCGCACCCGCGGCGTCCACTGAAAAACTCTCCAGCGCGGAACTCAAGCAACGGCTCGACCGGCATGACGACATCGCCGTGCTCGACGTGCGTCCTGCCAAGGATTATACCGGCAAGCTTGGACATATCTCCGGGTCGCTCAATATCCCGCTCGATGAACTGCCCAAACGACTGTCCGAACTCGAGACGTGTCGTGAACTGCCCATCGCCGTGATCTGCCGCACCAACCGCATGTCCGGGAGGGCCGTCGAGCTGCTGCGGGCGGCGGGCTTCAAACAACCGTTGCTCGTGGACGACGGCATGGTCGGCTGGCAGCGCCAGTCGGGCCAAGTCACTACAACGAGCGCGACCTTATCTCCGGCGTGCAAACGGGCTCGATGACGGCGCTCCCGGACATGCGGTTGGTGCGGCAGATCGCACAGTTCATTACCCACCCGCGCGCCATGACGCCCGGTGGCGCCCTGCCGCGCACCAAGCCCATTGTGTCCGATGTCGGGCAGCCAGCGCCGCTCAAGAATGGAGCGTCGTTATGAAAAAGTATCTGTGATGTGTTTCACGACGCAAGGTGCGAAGGACGGCCGCTCCCCGCGCATCTCGGCAACTGCTCCTGCGTTGCCCTACCTCCCGACATCCTGTCGGTCGCTGCGCTCGCGGCATTCGTACGTCCCTGTACAGCACAAAGAAAAGCGCTGGACTGCAAAAACATCTATATGATCCCTTGGCGCTCTTTGCGTTTTTGCGATGGAATTTCATCTTGCTAGAGGCCGCGCCGCGCGGCAAGGAGGGAAACGATGTGGGGCGATATGGGAAATCACGGCTGGTGGTGGGGGTTTGGCATGATCCCCATGCTGTTGTTCTGGGCGCTGATCGTTCTGGCGATCGTCGCGCTTGCGAAGTGGCTCTTCGGTAAACCCGGCGAGAAACCGCGCGACAATTCGGCGCTCGACATCCTTAAGGAACGCTACGCCCGGGGCGAGATCAACCGCGAGGAGTTCGAACAGAAGAAGCGGGATTTGGAAACGTCATGAGCAGCAAGCCCGGGAAAGCCAGCGAATTACTGGCAGGGCTGCCGGCGGTATACCAGATCCTGGAACATCCGCGAATCGCCACGCTGTGCACGCGCGTGCAGCGGGAGCTCGTGGTGGCGGAAATCCAGAACTGTCTGGAGCGCCACCGGAAGGCGCAGCGTGAGCGCAACATGCGCCCACCGTCCGTGGAGGAAGTTGCCGCGGAAGTGGCCGCAACCGTGGAAAGCTGGTTTGTCCCCTCGCTCAAGCCGGTTCTGAATCTCACCGGTACGTTGCTGCACACCAACCTTGGGCGCGCGCCGCTGTCCGTGGAAGCAGTGAGCGCCATGGCAAAGGCGAGCGCCGCCGTGAACCTGGAATACGATCTCGCGGCGGGTAAGCGCGGCGACCGCGACACGCTCATAGAAAATCTGCTCTGCCGTTTGAGCGCTGCGGAGGCGGCGACGGTGGTCAATAACAATGCCGCGGCGGTGTATCTTGCACTCAACACGCTCGCGAACCGCAAGCGCGTCGTGGTGAGCCGTGGCGAGCTGGTCGAGATCGGCGACAGCTTCCGCATGCCGGACATCATCCGCGCCAGCGGCTGCCGGCTGATGGAGGTTGGCACCACCAACCGCACGCATCTCTCGGACTACGAGCGCGCCCTCGACGAAGGTGGCGCACTGCTGCTCAAGGTGCACCCGAGCAACTATCGCGTGACGGGTTTCACAGAAGAGACGTCGCTCGCGCAGCTGGTGGAACTCGGAAGAAAACGCGAGGTGCCGGTGGTGGTGGACCTGGGCAGCGGGGCGCTCGTGGACACGACGCGCTTCGGTTTGCCGACCGAGCCCACGGTGCAGGAAACAGTGCATGCCGGCGCGGACCTCGTCACCTTCAGCGGCGATAAGCTGCTCGGTGGGCCACAGGCCGGTCTTGTCGTGGGGCGGCGCGAATACCTCCAGCGCCTGAAGCGCAGCCCCATGAAGCGCGCACTGCGCGTGAACAAAATTACGCTCGCGGCTCTCGAAGCCACGCTGCGCGCCTATCTCTCGCCGGAGTCAATAGATAAAACCCTGCCCACTTATCGCATGATGGCGCGCGACGTGTCCGAGATCGAGCGCCTCGCCGCCGAGATTCTTCCGTATGTGGAGCGCTGGGCGCAGGGTCGCGCGCGCGCCGAAATCATCGCCGGCGAGTCGCAGGTGGGCAGCGGTTCGCTGCCGGACGCAACGCTTCCGACGTGGCTCATTGCGCTGGCGCCGCTCAAGGGCGCCCCGGAGACGCTCGCGCGCGTACTGCGCGGCCTCAATCCGCCCGTGATCGGGCGCGTGCACGGCGGCAAGGTGTTGCTCGATCTGCGCGGATTGCTCGAAGCACAACCGCTGGTTGAGGCGCTCACGGTAGCGGCCAGGTCATGATCATCGGCACCGCCGGCCACATTGACCACGGCAAGACGGCGCTCATCCACCGCCTCACGGGCATTGATACCGACCGACTGCCGGAGGAAAAGCGGCGCGGCATGACCATCGACCTCGGCTTCGCGCATCTCGATCTGGAGAGTGTGGGGCGCGTGGGCATTGTGGACGTGCCGGGCCACGACCGCTTCGTGCACAACATGGTCGCGGGCGCAAGTGGCTTTGATCTGGTGCTGCTGGTGGTGGCGGCCGACGACGGCGTCATGCCGCAGACGCGCGAGCATCTCGACATCGTTTCCCTGCTCGGCATCGAATCTTGTGTGGTTGCGCTGAACAAGATCGATCTTGTTTCCTTGTCGCGAGTGCAGACGGTGATGGAAGAAATCCATGCACTCGCGCCAACCGCGCTGTGCTTGCGTGGCGCACCCATCGTGCCGGTGTCGGCCCACACCGGCGAGGGGCTCGATGCCCTGCGCCGGGCGCTTTCGGAGAAACTCAAAACAATCCCGCCGCGCGATTGTGCCGGTTACTTTCGCATGGCGATCGATCGCGTTTTCACGATGTCCGGCTTTGGGCCGGTGGTGACCGGCACCATCACCTCCGGCCGCGTGCATAAGAATGATGCGCTCAGGCTGCTGCCGGGTGGTGAGACCGTGCGCGTACGCGGGGTACAGACGCACAACCAGGCCGCGGAGAGCGCGGAGGCCGGGAATCGCTGCGCACTCAACCTCGCGGACGTGGAAAAGGAGTTGTTGCAACGCGGGATGATGGTCTGCGATCCGCGTCTCGAACGGGTGTCGCACATTGTGGATGTCGCGCTTACGTTGGCGGCCGGACTGAAGCAGCCGCCGCAAAATCATCAACGCGTGCGCTTTCACAGCGGCGCAGCCGAGGAATTTGCGCATCTGGTGTGGATTGGCGAGGCGCCGCCCGGCGGCGCAGGACTGGCGCAACTGCGTTTAGAAAACGCCACGCCGCTTTTGTACCGGGATCGCTTTGTACTGCGCGATGAGTCGGCACAACACACGCTCGGTGGCGGGGTTGTGCTCGATCCCTTTGCTTCACGGCATGGCGTGCGCCGCCCCGAACGGCGCGAGCAATTGCTTCATCTGCGAACACTGAATACGGACGCGGCGCTGAAAGTGTGGCTGGGCGCGCGCGGCGTTGAGGGTTGGCTGATTTCCGATTTGGCGCAGCAACTGGCGGAACCGCCAGAGCGTTTACTGTCACGACTTGCGAAACATGAAAGCTTGGTGCGTGAGCAAATCGGCGCGGACACGTGGGTGGCGTCCACACTGGTCGTCGATAGTCTGCTCTCGCGCCTGCAACAGGTTCTCTCCGATTATCTGCGCGAGCATCCGCGCAGCACCGCCATGCCGCTGGCCACGTTGCACACCAGCGCCTGTCCGCGGCTGGATACGCGCGTCTTCCGGCTGTTGCTGGCGCGGCTGATAGCGGCGGGAAAGGCGGAACAGACTGAAGACGGTCTGCGTCCGCCGGGACACCGGCAGCAATTCTCCACGCTCGAGACGCGGCTGGCGGAACGCATCGAAATCGAGCTGAGCTTTCACGGTAAACCGCTACCCAAGCTTTCGGCGCTCGCGCGCGCAGTCGGGCAGACGGTTTCGCAGCTTGGCCGTTTCCTGGGTGAGCTGGAGCGCGCCGGGCGCGTGGTCAAGCTGGCGCCGGAGATTTATGTTACGCGGCGGGACCTCGATACCTGGCGCAGCCACGCGGAAACATTACTGACTCGTTACGGCCAGATCACCCTCGCGCAGTTCCGCGATGAAATCGGCGCCGGGCGGGAGTTGGCCATGCTAATACTGGAATATTTCGATCGTGCAGGCATAACGCAGCGGATGGGCGATGCGCGTGTGGCAGGGTCCCTCAACGGTCGTCAGCCGGTTGCGGGAGCGACAGGAGCCGAAAGGAGTCACTCATGAATGACGTATCGCCGATCAAGGTCCGCCTGACCCAATGGGCGAGCTGCGCCGGCTGCGCCGCGAAAATGGACGCCGGGCGGCTGGCGGATATTTTGCGGCATCTCCCGCGCAGTACCGACCCCAATTTGCTGGTTGGCCCGGAGACCTCGGACGACAGCGGTGTTTATCGCATCGCGGACAATCTGGCGCTGCTCAACACCGTGGATTTCTTCCCGCCCATCGTGGACGATCCCTATATATACGGACAGATCGCGGCAGCGAACGCCTTGAGCGATATCTACGCGATGGGA
>CAYIQV010000119.1:0-5648 GCA_964365635.1 uncultured Acidiferrobacteraceae bacterium | reverse complement strand
GGCAGCGTCCAGGCGCATGGCGTGGAAATCGTCCTCGAGAAGGAACCCGACGGAAAATGGCGCGTGGTACAGGAACGAATTCTTTCGCCGGATGAGGCCGAACATGACCGGATTCTGCAGTAACCCCGCCGTTGTGCCGCGCGGGCCTGCACAAACCGGGGAGAAATCTTTGTTGTCTGCGCCATCTCCGAGCTTGAAATCGTTCTAAATCTGCCTTAACCTAGCGCCCGACGAAAGCAGTCAACAATTTATTTTCAGATCGAAAAGGAAGAAACCATGAAAAATCCGCTGGACTCCATCTCGGGTGTCATCATTTCAGGGCTGGTACTGACCCTGGTTCTCTACGTCTTTACAGCCAATTTTCTGCATTAAAGACAAACGCCCCGTCAACCCTACACCCACACAAGCATCGGGAGAATAATTATGGAACTCGTCGTCATTCGCTGGCTGCATGTGCTCGCAGGCATCATCTGGATCGGTCTTCTTTACTACTTTAATTTCGTGCAAGCTCCCGGCGTCGCCGCCGCCAAGGCTGACGGCACCGCGGCCGGCATCACCAAACATATCGCGCCACGGGCCCTGTTCTGGTTCCGGTGGGCGGCCTTGGCCACTTGGGTGTTCGGCGCCATTTATCTGGTACGCGCGGCCAACCTGAGTTTCAACGACGCCTTCCTGCTGCGTGGCCCAAGCGCCACCATCGGCGTCGGCGCCTGGCTCGGCACCATCATGTTCTTCAACGTCTGGGCCATCATCTGGCCGAACCAGAAGAAAGTGCTCGGCATCGTGCCGGCCGACGACGCCACCAAGGCCAAATCCGCGCGCGTGGCGTTCCTGGCCTCACGCACCAACACCATGCTGTCCATCCCCATGGCCTTCTTCATGGTGGCCGGGCCGCACATGGGTGCGCTACCGCGCCTGTTTTAAGCGACTGTAACAGCCGATTCGGCGCAAAAGCCCGGCCACAGGCCGGGCTTTTGATTTTGGGGCTTGCGTTATCGCGGCACCGGGGTAGAATTTTTGCCAATGTGTAGGCGCCCGGAAGGGCGCTTTTGTTTTTTGGTCATCGAGAACCATGCCAACGACTTATCAAATGCCGGTTTTCTCCCCTCTGCCCGTGGCTTTCGTGCGCGGCGAAGGCGCATGGCTGTGGGATACCAAAGGAAAAAAATATCTCGACGCCCTGGCGGGTGTCGCGGTCTGCAGCCTGGGACACGCCCACCCGGCCATCACCGCCGCGATCTGCGATCAGGCCGGCAAGCTGCTGCATACCTCGAACTGGTATGAAGTCCCGTTGCAGGAGCAGCTGGCGCAGCGAATCTGCAAACTCGCCGGCATGGACAACGCCTTCTTCTGCAACTCCGGCGCCGAGGCCAACGAAGCCGCGATCAAGCTCGCGCGCCTCTACGGCAGCCAGAACAACATCCGCACGCCCGGCATCATCGTCACCGAGGGCAGCTTCCACGGCCGCACGCTGGCCACGCTCACCGCGAGCGGCAACCGCAAAATCCAGGCGGGCTTCGAACCGCTGGTGCAGGGTTTCTTCCGGGTACCGTACAACGATCTCGACGCCGTGCGTCAGGTCGGTGACAACGACAAGGGCATCGTCGCCGTGCTGGTTGAGCCGATCACAGGTGAAGGCGGCGTCAGGATTCCGGATGAGGGCTATCTCAAGGGGCTGCGGCAAATCTGCGACGAACGCGGCTGGCTCCTGATGCTCGACGAAATCCAGACCGGCGTCTGTCGCACCGGCAAGTGGTTCGCCTGCCAGCACGAAGGCGTGCAACCGGACGTCATGACGCTCGCCAAGGGCCTCGGCAACGGCGTGCCCATCGGCGCCTGCCTCGCCCACGGCAAGGCCGCGCAGGTATTCAAGCCCGGCAGCCACGGCTCTACCTTCAGCGGCAACCCCCTGGTGTGCCGCGTGGCGCTCACCGTCCTCGACGAAATGGAAAAAGGGAAGTTTGCCAAACGCGCCGCAGTACTGGGCGAGCGTCTGCTGACCGCATTCAAAAAAACACTGGGCAACGTCCCCGGCGTCAGAGAAATCCGCGGCCGCGGGCTCATGCTCGCCATCGAACTCGACCGGCCGTGCAAGGAAATGCTGACACTGGCGCTGGAACGCGGCATCCTTATCAATGTCACGGTCGACAGCGTCATCCGCCTGCTGCCACCGCTGATCCTGACCGATGACGAGGCCGACCTGCTGGTGCGCGAACTATCGGCCACCGTGCGTGCATTTCTGGAGACGAAGCCAGCGTGAAGACACGTCATTTTCTGACGTTGATGGATTTAAGCACCGATGAACTCAAGCGCGTGCTCGCGCGCGCCATTGAACTGAAGCAACTGCACAAGGACGGCAAGCGCCACGCCCCGCTCGCCGGCAAAACACTCGCCATGATCTTCGAGAAATCCTCGACCCGCACGCGGGTGTCGTTCGAGGCCGGCATGGCCCATCTCGGAGGATCGAGCATGTTCCTGTCACCGCGCGACACCCACCTCGACCGCGGCGAGCCGGTGGAAGACACCGCGCGCGTGATGTCGCGCATGGTGGATGTCATTGTGATTCGCGCGAATTCGCATGCGATGGTGGAACGGTTCGCGACGCACTCACGGGTGCCAGTGGTCAACGCCCTCACGGACTTGCATCATCCGTGTCAGTTGCTGGCCGACATCCAGACCTACCTCGAATTGCGCGGCGACATCGCCGGCAAGAAAGTGGCGTGGGTTGGCGACGGCAACAACGTCTGTCATTCGTGGATGCATGCCGCCCACCACCTTGGTTTCCACCTACTCATCGCCACCCCCAAGGGCTACGAGCCGGAGGCGAAGCTGGTTGAGTTTTGTCGTGACAGCGTGACGCTAATGCACGACCCGGCCAAGGCGGCGCAAGGCGCGGACATCGTGGTCACCGATACCTGGGCCAGCATGGGCCAGGAAAGTGAAAAGGAAAAACGCCTGAAGGACTTCGCCGGCTTCATGGTCGACAGGAAAATCATGGCACTCGCGAACAAGAATGCGATCTTCATGCACTGCCTGCCGGCCTATCGCGGCGCCGAAGTCGCCACCGAGGTGATCGACGGGCCTCAGAGTGTGGTCTGGGACGAGGCCGAAAACCGTCTGCATGCGCAAAAGGCGTTGCTCGAATTCCTGCTCGCGAGCCCCCTGGCCTGAAAGTTACCTCTGGCGCCGGTGGAACCGCTGAGCGGCGCTGTCTCCTGATCCGTCCGCCGCCGCTTCACCGGCTCCAAGCCAATGGCAGGACAGACCATGGGCGCAGCTGGGTCAACCCAGCTCAAATGCCCGGATGATGCCGCGCACCACAAACTCTACCGCAATCGCAAGCAGGATCATGCCCATGATGCGGGTCATGATGCGCATCCCGGTGACACCGAGCTTCTTCAGCAGCGGGTGGGCGTAGCGGAACACGGGGTAAAGAATCAGCGTGGACAGAAGTATCAGCAGGCTCAAGGTGAGGTCGCCGGTCAGGTGTTGCTCCTGTTGCGACAACAACATTACCGTCGTGATCGCTCCCGGACCGGAAATCATGGGAATGGCGAGCGGCACGACGGAAAAATCCTCCCGCTCCATCGACTCTTCGTCCTCGGTCTTGGTGCGCTGGATGCGCGACGGGTTCGCGTGCAGCATGGACCAGGCGATGGAAGCGATGATCATCCCGCCCGCAATCTGAAAGCTCGGCAGCTCGATGCCGAGAAAGCGGAACACATACGACCCGGTCCACTGAAAGAAAAGCAGCGTAATCAGGACCGCCATCAGGGTGCGGACCAGGGAGCGACGGCGCTGACCCTCCGGCATGTCAGTCGTGAGCGTGACATACACCGGTAACACGCTGAACGGCGTAAGAATAGTCAGCAGGGAAAGGAGTTGGGTCGAGAGTCGCAGGAAATCCTGATCCATTCCTGCTTATATACAGGCAAAGCCGCCAAGGCGCCAGATTGCTACTATATTTAGGTATAGCGAAGCAGGAGGGGGTCGATGCGGTTTCCTGCATACGGACAGCCATGTGGCGATCGAACGGACAAGGCCAAACCCCTCCCGGATACGCTCAACCCCCGGAAATCTTGTGCCCAAGGGGGTTTTGCTAGAATATCCAATGGAAAGAGGGATCTGTGGAAAAAAAGATTTTACGTGTGCTCATCGTGGACGACTCGCCAGACGATACCGAACTGGCCGTGGCGGTCCTGCGCCAGACAGGCTACATGCTGAAACACCAGCGTGTGCAAGACCTGGCCTCGATGCAGATGGCGCTCGACAAGGGGCCATGGGACGCGGTGATCTCGGAATTCTCCCTGCCCCATTTTGGCGCCCAGCTCGCCCTCGACATGATCAAACGCGCGAACCTCGACATTCCGTTCATGGTCCTCACGCGCCACATCAAGGATTCCGAACTGGCCAAGATCATGCGCCACGGCGCGCACGACGTGGTCATGAAAACCCAGACGGCCCGTCTGGCCCCGGCGCTCGAACGCGAGTTGCGCGTGGCGGAAGAACGTCGTCTCTATCAGGAAACGTCCCAGGCGCTCGCAGCCATGGAAACAAAAAACCGTGCGATCATCGACGGATCGCGCGAGGCCATCTGCTACTGCCAGGACGGCATGCACATCGACGCCAACAAGGTGTACCTCGACCTTTTCGGTTATGAAAACTTCAGCGATCTGGAAGGCATCCCGCTGCTGAACCTGATCGATAAATGCGACCACCCGCTGCTCAAGGAATATCTGCGCAAACCGGCGGCCCAGAATGCCGAAAAGCCACATGAATTCCTCGCGTTGAAAAATGACAGTAGCCGTTTCCATGCGGAACTGGCGGTCTCGCCGATCTTCCTCGACGGACAAAACTGCACCCAGGTGATGGTGACCGATGTTTCCAAACGCAAGGCGGCGGAGAACCGTCTGCAATACCTCAGTCAGCACGATCCGCTCACGGGCCTCTTCAACCGCACGTACTTCACACATGAGCTGAACAAGGTGCTGGAACAGGCCAAAAAAGATGACAGTCAGAGCGCGTTGCTCTATCTCGATCTTCAGCAACTCAAGGAGATCAACGACGCTCTGGGACACAGCGTCGGCGACCGGCTGCTGCTCAGGGTGGCCCGCGTTTTCCGTGAGAAACTCGGCGAGTCTGCGGTCCTGGCGCGCTTCAGCGGCGATGAGTTTGCCGCGCTGCTGCACGGACAGAGCGAGCCGCAGATCAAGGAAGCGGTAACCTCGCTGCTCACCACCCTGAAAGAGATGACCCTTACCGAAGACGGGAAAACCTTCAGATGCGATGGCACCGTGGGCCTGATGGTGATCGACAAACATACAGAAAGCGCACAGGCGGTTTTGACCAAGGCCTATCAGGCCAGCCAGCACTCAAAACCGAAAATGGCGGCGGCGCCACCGGAACCCAAGCCGGAAATAAAACCGGCCGCCGAGCCGATAAAAGCCGCGGCCGATATTCCGGCGCTGTCGCCCGTCTCCAGCGAATGGCGAGACCGTCTGCAGACGGCCCTGAATAAAAATGGCTTCCGGCTCGCCTATCAGCCCATCATCAACCTGCATGGCGACCCGGCCGAATATTTCGAGGTGCTGCTGCGTCTCGTCGGCAACAAGGGAGAGCTGATCTCCGCCGGCGAATTCATGCCAGCG
>CAYIQV010000118.1:1691-5657 GCA_964365635.1 uncultured Acidiferrobacteraceae bacterium | reverse complement strand
AGCAACGGTTATGTCAAACCAGGGCCCAAGCCGGACAAGATGATGGCACCCGGCGTGAAATAAAGGGGACGCTATTATGAGGTGCCGCTTGCGCCAGCGTCGCAGCACCTTGAGTTGAATGGCGGGTTTCCTCAGGGTCAGTCAAACAAACCGGCTTGCGGTGGTGCCTGGTTGTTGGGCAACAGGGCGGGTGCCGCGCAGGCCGCTTTATCGCTCAGGTGGGTGAGGATCTTCGGCAACTGCTCCATGCAGTCGTCTCGATGACCACCGGGTCTTCGATGCAGGCGATCACTCTGACAGCACCGCCGCAGTCACGGCACGTTTCGATGTCGATATTGAACACCCGCTTGAGGCGTTGTGCCCAGGTTATCGAGGCCTGGCGCTCGGCGGGTGTTGGGTCTTCGGGCTCGTTAACGCTAAAGCGTCAGCCTTCGGTAAATATCCGAAACCTTCAACGGTAACTTCCGCACATCGTCGATCAACGTCCAGTTCACCGCGCCGTACATGTGCGGCAGGTAGTCGCGCGCTTCGGTGTCGATGGTGATGCAGAAAGGGTGGATGCCGGCGCGTTTGGCCTCGATCAGTGCTTGGCGTGTGTCCTCGATGCCGTATTCGCCGCGGTAGCCGTCGTAGTCGTCCGGCTTGCCGTCCGAGAGCGTGATGAGCAGCTTGGTGCGTGCCTCGACCTCGCTCAGCAGTTTCGTCAGGTGACGGATGGTCACGCCCATGCGCGTATAGTCCTTCGGCTGGATGCCGGCGATGCGGCGCTGGGTGAGCTCGTTGTATGCCTCATCGAAGCGTTTGACGCGGTACAGGTCGCAGCGCTTGCGTGTCATGCCGGAGAAGCCGTAGATCGCGTAGCGGTCGCCCAGCACCTCGATCGCCTCGCACAGGAGTACCAGCGATTCCCGCTCGGCGTCGTTGATCCAGCCCTTGGTCGAGCCGCTCATGTCCACCATGAAGATCACGGCGATGTTGCGTTCGAGCTTGTGCAGTTTGGTGAACAGGCGCTCGGACAATTCGCGCCCGGTGTGCATGTCCGCCCAGGCTTCCACCAGGGCATCGAAATCCACGTTGTCGCCGTGAGTCTGTTTTTTGAGCCGCTTCTCTTCGCCGCGCAACGCCTCGAAGGTCTTGCGCAGGCCGTGGATCAGCCCGGCGTACTTGTGGCGGGTGCGCGCCACGAACGGTTCGTCCACCGGGGGCACGTCGACCTCGCGCAGCACGCACCAGTGCTTGCGGTAGTGGTTGCGCCGGTAATCCCATTCGTTGTACAGAAACGCGCCTTCCTCGTGGTACACGCCCTTCCACACGTCCTCGGCCTTCTTCTCCTCGCTCGCGCGCCGGTAGCCGCCATCGCCCGCGGCAGTGAGGTACTCCTCGGGGATGTTGCCCAGATCCTGGAGGATCGAGTCCATGAGGGCGCGCACGTCCTCGGGTGGCGCGATTGGTTTGCCATCGAGGTTCAGAGTGAACTCGCCCGGCCGCTCCTCATCCTGAGTCACGCGGAAGCGCCCGGCGAGCATGTCCCTTTCCACCGATTCCTGAAGCTCACCATCTTTCTCGCCCAGCATATTCACCAGCGCTGTGCGGAATTCCTCTTTTTCGCGGGCCATGCGCGCCGCGACGGCCGCTTCGACGTCTTCCGGCCGCATCACGCCCTGATAGCAGACCGGTGCTGGCAGTTCGGTGTTATAGAGTTCACCGAGCAGCGCGAGCGTATCTTCTACGTCCGCTTCGGGGGTACGCAGAGGTTCGATTTTCGTTGCCCAGGTTTTGGGCCAGAGGGATTCGTTAAGGACGGCGCGCAGCTCGCCCATGTCGCGATGCAGGCCGGTGAGGTCGCGCTCCAGTCGGGCATCGAGGCGGATGGTTTCGAGCGCGTGGAACAGGCGCAGGGCCCGCGCGGGGTCGGGATGGCGCTTCAGGGCCGCGCTCACGTTCCCGCGAAAACTGCCGTAGCGGGTCTGGGCCCATTGGTGCGCGACCATCGCCTTGTACAGGCGGAAGTTGCTGTCGCGGTCTGGAAAACGCGCGACATGCCCCGGCAGGTACAGGTGCGTCGTGTCGGTGTAGGTCTCGTCGTGGCTTTCCAGCTTGAGCGGTCGGCCGGAGAGGCCGCGTGCGAATAGTTCCAACACACCGGAGATGTCCTCGAGGGCAACCCCGCAGGCCATGTCGCGTGCCTCGGTGGCGAAGGCGCGTACATCGCGGAACACGGCGCAGGCGGGAAACAGTCCCATCTTGTCATACACGTCCATGGCGCGTACCACCCAGTTCTCGATGTCGGCCAGCGCCATGCGCCGCAGTGCTTCGGGTGCCTGGGCGGCGAACAACAGCGCCATCTGGGTGTTGGTGCGGGCGATGACGGCGGACCAGCGCAGCACGAAATTCTGCTGCTCACGCTCGAACGGTTCGAGCGCCTGCGCCAGCGGTGTGGTGGCGTGCGGCGAGGACGCATCCGGATCAAGCGCCTCGTCGAGTTTCGTTTCGAGTTCGGCGGCGGTGAGAGGTTGAATCTTCATAAGATCATTTGACGCAAAGTCGCGAAGACGCAAAGAGCAGCAAGATGCAAAAAAATTAAAAAATTTCTTTGCGCCTTTGCGTCTCTGCGTCAAAACTTCATATCAAAACAGCGACGCGCTGAGTTCGTTGACCGCGGCGAGCATCTCCGGGTCGTCGGTGAGCGCCTCCGCGATGGCGCCGCGGCAGGCGGCGCGGGGATCGATGCCGGAGGCGATTAGTTTGCCGGCATGCACGAGCAGCCGTGTGCTCGCGCCTTCATCGAGGCCACTGCCTTTCAGGTTGCGCGTCATGGCGGCGAAGCGGACGAGCTTGTCGGCCAGGGCCTCGTCCACCCCGGTTTCGCGCCGGACGATTTTCTTCTCCAGTGCGGCGTCGGGATAGCCGAAATCGAGGGCGACGAAGCGCTGGCGCGTACTCTGCTTGAGATCCTTGAGCACGCTCTGATAGCCGGGGTTGTAGGAGATGGCGAGACAAAACTCGGGCGCGGCCTCCAGCAGCTCGCCGGTTTTTTCCATCGGCAGCACGCGCCGGTCATCGGCCAGCGGATGGATCACCACCGTGGTGTCCTTGCGCGCCTCGACGATCTCATCGAGATACAGAATGCAGCCGGCGCGCACCGCGCGCGCCATGGGTCCGTCCACCCACACGGTTTCGCCGGCCGTGATGAGATAGCGGCCGACCAGGTCGGAGGCCGTGAGGTCGTCGTGACAGGAGACGGTAATGAGCGGGCGCTGGAGGCGCCAGGCCATGTGCTCCATGAAGCGCGTCTTGCCGCAGCCGGTCGGGCCTTTCAGCAGCACGGGCAGTTGATTTTTATAGGCTGCTTCGAACAGCTTGATCTCGCTGCCGACCGGTTCGTAATATGGCTCGTCCTTTATAAGGTATTCCTCGGCCTTGAGGATGCGCGCTCTGGAGGGATTTGCGGATACGGGCATGGGGGTCACGGCTTCTGTTAGTGGTTGACCTAGGCAGTATGCCAAATTCACCTGTGAACACCAATCGGCGATATCGGCCAAGTCAGGCTCTTCCCTAGCCTTGGCCAAAACGCCTTCGGTTTGTGTGGTGGTCGGCATGACCCGAGCCGGTGTTCATATAAGTGTTCTATCCGCACATACGAAATTTCAATTCAATTAATATGACTTACCCTGTGGCACGCCGCCCGATTGCGGAGTATCGTTGCCGTCCCAAATTGACCTACCGGAATGTACCCATGCCGCCAGCGCAAGTGCGCGGGAGGGCGGATAGGTTTTAGGGTTTGTCTGATCGAAGTAATTCCCCGGTGGAGATGAAGTTTTATGGCAAGACGAACGAGCGCAGCGACTAGGGCTACGAATTTTATGACTAAGACGAACGAGCGAAGCGAAGTAGGGCTACCAGTCATATATCAAGACGAACGAGCGCAGCGACTAGGGCTACGAATTTTATGACTAAGACGAACGA
>CAYIQV010000118.1:0-1591 GCA_964365635.1 uncultured Acidiferrobacteraceae bacterium | reverse complement strand
GCGAAGCGAAGTAGGGCTACCAGTCATATATCAAGACGAACGAGCGCAGCGAGTAGGGCTACCAGTCATATATCAAGACGAACGAGCGCAGCGAGTAGGGCTACCTTTATGACGGACGTCGTCGCGACGAATGAAACGATATTAGTGGTTGGTGGGGGTATCAGCGGGATGACCGCGGCCCTGGAAGCCGCCGAATGTGGCAAGGACGTGGTGCTGGTCGAGAAAAGCCCCACCCTTGGCGGGCGCGTCTCCCAACTCTATAAGTACTTCCCCAAGCTGTGCCATCCGACCTGCGGCATGGAGATCAATCTGAAGCGCCTCAAGGCGCAGAAGCGCATCCGCGTGCTGACGCTGGCCGAAGTGAAATCCGTCAGTGGCAAAGCGGGCGACTACACCGCCACCGTCAGAATTGCCCCGCGTTACGTGAACGAGCATTGCACCGCCTGTGGCGAGTGCGCCAACGCGGTGAGCGCGGAAATTCCCAATCCCTTCAATTACAACCTGAACAAGACCAAAGCGGCCTTCCTGCCCCACAGCATGGCGTATCCGCAGCGTTACGTGCTCGATCCGTCGATCATCGGCACACCCGATGCCGACAAGGCCAAGGCTGCGTGCAAGTACGGCGCCATCGATCTGGGCATGAAGGAAGAGACGCTGAACCTCAAAGTCGGCGCCATCGTGTGGGCCACCGGCTGGAAGCCGTACGACGCGAACAAGATTCAGCCCTACGGCTATGACCGTTACCAGAACGTCATTACCAGCGTCGAATTCGAGCGGCTGCTCGATCCGTTCGGCCCCACGGGCGGCAAGCTGGTGCGCCCCTCGGACGGGAAAGAGGCGAAGAACGTCGCCTTCATCCAGTGCGCCGGCAGTCGTGACCGCAACCATTTGAAACACTGCTCGCGTATCTGTTGCATGGCCTCGCTCAAGCAGACCACCTATGTGCGCGAGAAGTTCGGCGACGACATCAATGTTTCGATCTATTACATCGACATCCGCGCCATCGACCGTTTCGAGGAGTTCTACGCCAAGGTGCGCAGCGACCAGAAGGTGAAATTCATCAAGTCCAAGGTCGCCAACATCACCGAAGACAAGGCCACGGGCAATCCCGTCCTGCACGGCGTGGACACCGAAGGCTACCACCGTTACGACAACGCGCATGACCTCGTCGTGCTCGCGATCGGCATGGAGCCCTCCGTGGACGCCAGCAAGATCATGGCGGGCGTGGCCGCGGACGCGAGCGGCTTTATCGACATCAATGCAACGACCGAAGCGGTGTTCGGCGCCGGTTGCGCGTCCAACGCGCTCGACGTGAACCGCTCGGTGCAGAGCGCCACGGCGGCGTCGTTGCGTGCAATTCAAGTGGTTAACCGCGTATCCAGGGCGGAGGCCTAGAAAGGAAAATTAGACAGGATTTACAGGATTAACAAGATTTTTTGAGTTTTTAAACGAAATGAAAACTGACGCCAAGATGTCAAAAATGGAGTCCCTTCTCCCTCCGGGAGAGGGAGCTTCATGCCTAGGTTTATTTTGTTTGGCACCCTTAGTTCACAAAATTCCTAATCCTGTAAATCCTGTTAATCCTGTCCAT
>CAYIQV010000117.1:0-5674 GCA_964365635.1 uncultured Acidiferrobacteraceae bacterium | reverse complement strand
GGCGTGCGCGAGATCGATGAGCACCAGAAGGTGATGAAAAAATGCACGCTGTGCGTGGACCGCATCTACGACATGACCAAACCCGAGTCCGAGCGCAAACCGGCCTGTGTGCTTGCGTGTCCGACGAGCGCGCGCCTGTTCGGTGACGTCCACGATCCGGACTCGGCGGTGTCGATCGCGATCACCGAAAGCGGCGGTTACGCGCTCATGCCGGAGTGGGGCACGAAGCCGGCCAACCACTATCTGCCGCGGCGCAAGACACGCATCAGGATCCATGCGGACGAATTGGTGCGCGCCGACAACCCGCTCAAGAAAGAGGGCGTGCAGCCAAAGCCCGATGTGAAAGAACCGTCATTGGACGACGTCACGTCTTGGTAACATTGTTAACCGAACACTCAACACTGATTTAAACCATGCATCCCGCCTTTTCCGTAATATTTCTGACGACATTGATCGGTACCGGTCAGGGCTTTTTTCTGGCGCTTTATACGGCTCAGGTGTATTCGTCGGTCGAGCTGCTGCCGGCGCAGCCGGCCGGTTTCTACACATTGGGCAGCGCCATCGTGCTGGCGTTCTTGTTGGCGGGACTGGTCGCTTCTTTTTTCCACCTTGGCCATCCGGAGCGCGCGTGGCGCTCGGCAGCGCGCTGGCGCACCTCGTGGTTGTCGCGTGAGGTGATCGTGCTGCCGGCGCTGATGGGCGCGGTGGCGCTGTATGGCGCGATTCATTATTTTGGCTGGAACCTGAGTGTGATCGGCCTCCAGCCCATGGCCCACGGTGATTTTTCACTTTTGGTCGGTGCCGGTGGCGTGGTGTTGGTGTTTCTGCTGTTTCTGTGCACCGGCATGATCTACGCGTGCATCAAGTTCCTGCAGGAGTGGGCCACCTGGCTCACGGTTGTGAACTACACACTCTTCGGCATCGCCTCGGGTTTTCTGTTCGCCACGGCGTATGCGGCGTATCAGGCGCCGGCACTGGTGCGCTTCTATGGTGTGTGGACCCTCATCATCACGTTTGCGGTCATGGTGACGCGCGTCGCCTCGCTCCTGCGCAACCGGCGCCTTAAGCACAAATCGACGCTCCAGACCGCCATCGGCGTGCGCCATCAGCGCATCGCGCAGAAGTCGCAGGGTTTCATGGGCGGGTCGTTCAACACGCGCGAGTTTTTCCACGGCGCGGCGCCATGGAAGTTTCGTGCGGTGAAATGGGTGTTCCTGATTGTGGTGTTTCCGCTGTCGATGCTGTTGCTGTTCTTCGGCATGGCCAGCACCAGCGCGGCCCCCATCGCGGCGGCGTTTGTCGTGCAGTACCTGGGCCTGCTTGCAGAACGCTGGTTCTTCTTCGCCCAGGCCAATCACCCGCAGAATCTCTATTACCAGGTTGTTTCCTGACTGGTTGAAACAGAACAAAGCTTATAGGCTGTTCGATCAGATCATCGGAGCCGTGATCATGCCCGAGCAATTCGTCAGCGAAGCTCTCCAACCCGTGGTGGCCACGTACGACACCGCGCGCATGTCCACTGGCGAGCCCGGACTGCCGCAGGAGTTCGTGTGGCGCGGCCGAACCATCAGAGTCGCGAGCGTAGTGCGCACCTGGCGCGAAACCGGCAAGTGCCGCCACGGCAGTCCCGAGCTGTACGTGCGCAAGCACTGGTATGAAGTGACCACGACCGATGGTGACACGATGAAAATCTATTTCGAGCGGAAATCGCGCGGCGGGGCCAAGGGCGCGCGCTGGTGGTTGTTCAGCTTGTGTGAGCCGGTGTAAGGCGCATCGTCACCTCCGGGTGCCGGTTACCTGCAGGAGTAGGTGTGCGGCTGCCCACGTTCCTTGCGCGGCTGGGTGCACTGCACAGAATAGGAAGTAGTCACGTCGCGGCTGCGGCTGGCATAACTGCACATCACGCTTTCGCCACGCGACGCGGACGAGTCAACAAGTGTAAGCGCCACCCTTTTTTTCGATTCGGTGATCGTGTGTTGCTTCGGCAGATTGCCGTTATCTGCTTCGACCCAGGCGTTGATCGTCGGCAGGCAGCGCACCGTGGTCGGACGTTGATGACGCCGGGCCGGTGCCGGTTCGCTGGCTTGGGGAGCCGCCGCGGGTATTTCCGGTTCTGCGCCGAAGACAGAAACATCGGTCATGAGAGTGAAGATGATTACGACAATCCGGGCGAGACGCATGTAACCTCCGCGAGTTTCCTTTACTTGAGACTAGCCGATGGGCCGGGCTCGGCAAGACCTTCCGCCGGGAAGCCGGGCACGGCCGTATGGCTACAGGCCACAGGGTGTCGCCGATGCCCATGATTTTTCAGAGGCCGTGGCGTATTCTTGGCCTCACTGAAACCTGAGTAGTACCTATCTCAAAACGAATGTAGGGTGAGGCGGGGTTTCCGCGAACACACTTAACGTGTGTTCGTGCCGCCGAACGGGTGCAACGGGTTTTTGTTGCACCTTGGGCTGGAAGCATCGCCCACCAACACGGCTTCGCTGGCTGTCCGACGGTGGGCGGTGCCCACCCTACAAACTACAAACCGAATCTGAGCCGACGCATGCTGCTGGTTACGTTTATCGAAGGCGGGAAGAGCCGTATTGGTATCCTTGATCGCGCGCGCCGAGGTGGTCGATCTTTCCCGGGCGGCACCTTCACTCCCGCAGGAGATGTCGGCGTTCATTGCCTTGGGCGAATCGGGCGTGAACGCGGCGCGCCGCGCCCTGGCCGGCGCGGCGGGGCGGTTGCCGCTGGCGCAGGTGCAACTGGTCGCGCCGATGCCGCGGCCGGTGCGCAATATTTTTTGCGTGGGCAAGAATTACCGCGAGCACGCGCAGGAATTGCAGCAAACAGGGTTGGCGGCCAGCGGCGCCCAGGATTCCATTCCCGCGGTGCCGATTTTCTTCACCAAGGCGACCTCCACGGTGATCGGACCGAACCAGCCGATCCCGGCATGGCTCGATTCCTCGCAGACAACCGACTACGAAGGCGAACTCGCGGTGGTCATCGGCGCCGGTGGCCGCGGCATTACGCGCGCGGACGCCATGCGTCATGTGTACGGCTACACCATTATTAATGATGTCACCTCGCGCCAGTTGCAGGGGCGCCATCAGCAATGGTTTCTCGGCAAGAGCATTGACGGTTTCTGCCCGATGGGGCCGGCGATCGTGACTGCGGACGAGGTGCCGGACGTGGGCCGGTTGCAGGTGCAGACGCGGGTGAACGGCGAGTTGCGCCAGAATGCGCCGGTCTCGGGGCTGATCTTCGATATTCCGACGCTGATCGAAACGCTCGCGCGCACACTCACGCTCGAGCCGGGCGACATCATCGCTACCGGCACGCCCGCCGGGGTCGGCATGGGCTTCAAGCCGCCCAGATATCTCAAGCAGGGCGACGTGGTCGCGATTACCATCGAGCCCATCGGCACGATCGAGAACCCCGTGGCATGAGCGCGGATTGTCCCTGCGGGTCGGGCGCACCCTATCCTGCCTGCTGCGGGAAGTATCTTGAGGACGGTGCGCAACCCGAGAAGGCGGAGCAGCTCATGCGCTCGCGCTATACGGCGTATGTGCTGATACGCGAAGAATACTTGTGGAATACCTGGCACGCGTCCACACGGCCGGCACAGATCGGGTTGGAAGCGGGCAATCCGGTACAATGGCTGGGCCTCACGATCCAGCGCACCGAGGCGGGAGACAGCACCGACCGTGAAGGCGTGGTCGAGTTCGTGGCGCGCTACAAGGTGAATGGCAAGGCCGGATGTTTGCAGGAGACCAGTCGTTTCCTCAAAGAGAATGGTCAGTGGTTTTATGTGGATGGCCGCGTCCACGAGTGACAATAATCTTCGAGGCCAATGACGATGAAAGTATTTTTTATTGTGGGGATCGTGCTGAATGTCGTGTTGACCGGGTTGGCCTTGTACTGGCTGTGGCAGAACCGGGCGCGCAAGAGCAAAGATGGTGTGCTGCCGGCGCGGGCGCCGGGCCCTGCCGCGGGTGAATCGCCGCGTGACCGGGAATAATTTCCTGCAACGGGAATTTTAGGACCACCGGGAAAAACACCGTGCACATCTGGGTCGACGCCGACGCCTGTCCGAATGTCATCAAGGAAATCCTGTTCCGCGCCGCGGAACGGGCGCGCGTGTTGCTGACGCTGGTGGCGAATCAGCCGCTGCGCATGCCACCGTCGCGCTACATCAATGCCATTCAGGTGCCTTCCGGTTTCGATGTGGCCGATAACAAGATCGTGCAGCAGTTGCAGCCGGATGATCTCGTCATTACAGCGGATATTCCGCTCGCGGCTGCCGTCATCAAAAAGGGCGGTCACGCGCTCAACCCGCGCGGCGAGTTTTATACCACGATGAAAATATCGGGGAGCGTCTGACGATGCGTAACTTCATGGACGAGCTGCGCCATACCGGCGTGGCCACGGGCGGTCCGGCGGTGCTGAGCCAAAGCGACCGGGCGGCATTCGCGAATCAGCTGGATCGTTTTCTGACAAAGAACGGCCAGGGCGGCAATCGTGTTGAGCGCGCTCCTTAATCTTGTGAGGACGGAAAATGGATGAACGTTTAGTGGAATTGGAGATTCGAGTGTCGTTTCAGGACAAGACCATTCAGGAACTGAACGAGGTGGTGACGCGCCAGCAGTTCCAGATATACCAGATGGCGAAGGATCTGGCGCATCTGAAGGCCCAACTGACGGTGCTGGCCCCTTCGCTGGTCGTTCCCCAGGACCAGGAAACGCCGCCGCCGCATTACTAGAAGTCATCTCAGAATGGATGTAGGGTGGGCATCGCCCACCATCAGTCCTCAACCAGCGCTACTTTTATGGTGGGCGATGCCCACCCTACAAATACTGGACAGGGGGCAGGTAAAGAGTGTGACCATTTCCCTGAGTTCTGCTACACTATGCGCATCTCGACACACCCCGGTCTGTGCCGAATCCTTCGCGGTAATCCTTCTTGGCTCGCCTCGAACACCATTAACCTTATTAGGTAGTGCCTAGACCGGCCCAAGCCCTGTGCTTTGGGTTAGGCCCATCTAGGAGCAACTAAATATATGTCATTTTCTACCCTCGGCCTGTCGGCCGAATTACTCCGTACTGTGGCCGAAAAAGGCTACAACCAAGCCACCCCCATTCAGATACAGGCCATCCCTGTGATTCTGGCGGGCAAGGATGTTCTCGCCGGGGCCCAAACCGGCACCGGCAAGACCGCCGGTTTTACCCTGCCACTGCTGCAACGCCTGAATGCCGTGCCGCCGAGCGACGCCCGCCGTGCGATTCGCGCGCTCATCCTGACCCCGACGCGTGAACTCGCGGCGCAGGTAGAGGAAAGCGTGCGCACCTACGGCAAACACCTGCCGCTCAAGTCCACCGTGGTTTTCGGTGGCGTGGGCTTCACGCCGCAAGCCGATGCGCTGCGCCGCGGTGTCGACATTCTCGTCGCCACGCCGGGCCGTCTGCTGGACCATGTCGAGCAGCGAACGCTGGATCTTTCCCACGTCGAAATCCTGGTGCTGGACGAAGCCGACCGCATGCTGGACATGGGCTTCATTCGCGATATCCGCAAGATTCTCGCGCTGCTGCCCAAGAAGCGGCAGAATCTGCTGTTCTCCGCGACCTTCTCCGACGAGATCAAGACCCTCGCCGACAATCTGCTGAATTCACCAGTGCTGATCGAGGTG
>CAYIQV010000116.1:0-5800 GCA_964365635.1 uncultured Acidiferrobacteraceae bacterium | reverse complement strand
TATACCCCGAATCGGTATGTCACCGCCAGGACATGGCCTGTCTGACAAGGACCACCGGATAAGGTTGCCCGGGCGGCGCGAGGCGGGAACTATACGCACCGCCTTAAAGACCGTCAATGACGCGCGCTGAAATTATAGGCTATTTCCACGCCACGCACGCTTGGCGTAGCAGCGGGGTGCATGCGATGATGCGAGGGTGCATCAAACAGCCGCGCTTTTTCATCTATGACCGCACATATCCTCGACGGAAAAAAAATCGCACAGGGGCTGCGCGCCGAAATCAAACAGCGGGTGGACCGCCGCCGGGAAGCGGGCAAGCGCCCGCCCGGGCTCGCCGTCCTCAAGGTCGGCCACGTGGCGGCCTCGGAAGTGTATGTCCGCAACAAGCGCCAGGCCTGCAATGAGGTGGGTTTCCGCTCCGTCGATGTGGACCTTGCCTTGGACGTCCCGCAAGCGGAACTTTTGCGGAACATCGATGCGCTGAATGACAACCCGGAAGTCGATGGCATTCTGGTACAGCTGCCGCTGCCGGAGCATATCGACCAGACCACGATCATCGAACGCATCGACCCGAACAAGGACGTGGATGGATTTCATCCCTACAACATCGGCCGGCTGGCGCAACGCATGCCGCGCCTGCGCCCCTGTACCCCACGTGGCGTCATGCGGCTGCTCGAATCCATCGGTGAACCGCTGGCCGGTAAGGAAGCTGTCGTGGTGGGCGCCTCCAACATCGTCGGTCGCCCCATGTCTCTCGAGCTTCTGATCGCCGGCTGCACCGTCACGACCTGCCATCGATTTACGAAAGATCTCGCCGCCCATGTCGCACGGGCGGATATCGTGGTCGTGGCCGTCGGCAAACCGGCAATGATCAAGGGCGCCTGGATCAAGCCCGGAGCCATCGTCATCGACGTGGGCATCAACCGTCTGCCTGATGGCAAACTCGCGGGCGATGTCGAATTTGCTGCGGCGAGCGAGCGCGCCAGCTGGATCACACCCGTGCCCGGCGGCGTCGGACCCATGACCGTGGCCACCCTGCTGCTGAATACACTGGAAGCGGCGGAGTACCGCGAAGCGATGAGCAAACCCTCATGACATCGCTCCGTACCAATTCCCACGCGCTGCTGCGCATCAAGACCACCAACCTGTATGCGGAAGCGGTCGGCGCGGAAGGCATTACCCCATCCGAGATGGCGGAACTTGCTCCGGAACTCAAACGCGTGCATCAGGCGCTGACGGAAAAAACCAAAGGCGGCCTCGATGCGGAATTCGCCTGCCTCAATCTCCACGCCGGCATGCCGGAGATGCTCCCGCAGATCGAGGACATGGCGGCACAAATCCGCCGCTTCCATGAAGTGGCGGTCATCGGCATTGGCGGCTCCAGCCTTGGCGCCAAGGCGGTGCACCAAGCCTTGACGGCGGTCACCACCAGTAACAGCAAACCCACGCTGCATTTTCTGGAAAACATCGATCCCTATCATCTGGAAGCGGTGCTGTTGCGTCAACGCCCGGAAACCGTGGCGGCTATCGCTATCAGCAAATCGGGCGGAACTGTTGAAACCGCGGTTCAGTATCTGATCCTGCGCGACTGGCTGGAGAAAAATCTGGGCAAAGACAAGGCGCAGCAACAGCAGTGGCTCGTGACCGACCCGGCACAGGGTTGGCTGCGCGAACTGGCCAGGCGTGACGGCATTCCCGCGTTGCCGGTTCCTCCCAGGGTAGGCGGACGCTATTCCGTGCTCACGGCCGTGGGTTTGTTGCCACTGGCCGTTGCCGGAATCGACATCCGTGGATTGCTTGCCGGCGCCGCGGACAACGCCGCGCGTTGCGCTTCAGACGATCCGCGCCAGAATCCGGCGCTCGAAATGGCGGCACTGTTTTATCTGCTCGATGTCCGTAAAAACAAGCGCACCTCGATCATGATGCCCTACGTCGATCCGTTGCAGCTCTTTGTGGACTGGTACTGCCAGCTGTGGGCGGAATCGCTCGGCAAGCGCATGGAGGCAAGGCCGGGGCATCCGCCGGCGGGAACACTGCCGGTGCGCGCCATGGGCGCGGTGGATCAACACAGCCAGCTGCAGATGTATCTCGAATCCCGCCTCGACAAGATTTTCACGTTTATGGCGCTGGATGAATGGGAATACGACCTCCCCATCCCTTTGCCCGAGGCGGACAAAAAATTCTTCCCCTACCTCGCCGGAAAACACATGAACGATGTCATCGAGGCCGAGTTCCAGGCAACGCGCCAGGTCATCACGGACACCGGCCACCCGAACTTGACGCTGCATCTCCCTGCGCTCGATGCCCATACCGTGGGCCAGATGATTGACCTTTATCAGCGCACCACGGTCTACGCGGGCCTGCTGTACGGCATTAATCCCCTGGATCAGCCCGCCGTGGAGAAAGGCAAAAAACTGGCGATCCAGTTGCTGAGCGGCGGTGCCTCGAGTCATTAATGCTGGCATCACCCGCGCCGGGCTGAGGCACGCCTTGGCCATCCTGAAATCGTTCCTCCAGCGCTTCAGATCAACACCGAGACCCGTTCCGGACGTCCTGTGGTCGAAGGCGCTGCGGACCAGCCCCTATGCGCGGGCCCTGCCAAAAAACGATCAACAGAAACTGCGCCAACTGACGGCGCAGTTTCTGCGCGCCAAGTCCTTTGAAGGGGCAGCCGATCTTGTCGTCACGGAAACCATGCGAGTACGCATCGCTCTGCGAGTCTGCCTGCCTGTTCTTAACCTCGGTCTCGATTACTACTCGGGCTGGACATCGATCGTGATCTATCCCGGTGATTTTCGCGTGCGCGATGAATTTGCCGACGAGAACGGCGTGGTGCACGAAGAAACAAAAGACCTCTGCGGCGAGTCCTTGTCTCAAGGCCCCGTGGTATTGTCCTGGGAGGCGATCCGCGAAGAAGACGGTCACCCTTCGGAACATGATCTGGTGATCCACGAATGCGCGCACAAACTTGACATCCTGAACGGCGACGCCAATGGTTTTCCGCCGCTGCACGCCGACATGAACACGAGTCAATGGACGCAGGATTTCCACCTTGCCTACGATCAACTGTGTGCGCAACTCAGCGCCGGCAAGGTATCCCGCCTCGATCCCTATGCCGCCGAAGATCCGGCGGAATTTTTTGCCGTCACGAGCGAAACCTTCTTCGCCGCGCCGTGGATCGTTTATGAGGATTTCCCCATAGTGTATAAGCAGCTCCGGCGTTTCTACCGGCAAGACCCCTATGCCCTGTGGCCCCGAGGCGATAGCCAGTGATTCCTCTGCGGGACGATAATCCAACCACCCTCGCGCCTTACGTCACCATCGGCCTGATCGTCGTGACGTCGCTGGTTTTCCTGTGGCAGCTGTCACTCGGCATGCAAGGGTTTGAGGCCGCCGTGCTCGGCCTTGGCGTAACACCCGCCGCCTTGCTCGGTAACAAGCCGCTGCCGCCGGAACTGGCGCTGGCCTCCCCCGCGATCACGTTGCTGACATCCCAGTTTCTGCATGGCGGCTGGATGCATCTGATCGGCAACATGCTGTACCTGTGGATATTCGGGAACAACGTCGAAGATGCGATGGGCCATGTGCGCTTCGTCATTTTCTATTTTCTGTCCGGCATCGCCGCGGCGCTTGCGCAGGCCATCCCCAATCCGGACTCGACACTGCCCATGATTGGCGCGAGCGGGGCCATCTCCGGCGTACTTGGGGCTTATCTCCTGCTCTATCCGCATGCGCGGGTGCTGGTGCTGATACCGTTGGGTTTTTACTCGCGCCTGGTGCATGTGCCGGCGATGCTGGTGCTTGGATTCTGGTTCGTACTGCAACTGATCAACTCGGCGCTGGCCGACCCGCGCGCCGGCGGCGTGGCCTGGGGCGCCCATATCGGCGGATTCATTGCCGGCATGATGCTGATCCCATTCCTCAAATACAAACACATACGTCTGTTTACACCGTCGTCGCATTAACGGCTGCGCCGGATTTTATTAATGGATATAATCCCGCCACCGATCGTCACTGAATAACAGGAACACCCGCCATGCAATCGTATCTTGACCTGTTGCGCCATGTGATGCACCACGGCACACGCAAAAGCGACCGCACCGGAACCGGCACCCTGAGCGTGTTCGGCTACCAGATGCGCTTCGACCTCGCCCAGGGGTTTCCGCTCGTCACCACCAAAAAACTGCACACGAAATCCATCATCCATGAACTGCTATGGTTTCTCCGGGGCGACACCAATATCCGGTATCTCAAGGACCACGGCGTCAGCATCTGGAACGAGTGGGCTAATGAAGATGGTGATCTCGGGCCGATCTATGGCCACCAGTGGCGCTCCTGGCCTACGCCGGATGGAAAACACATCGATCAGATCAGCGAGGTGGTGCAGCAAATCCGCGAGAACCCGGATTCGCGCCGCCTGATTGTGAGCGCGTGGAACGTGGCCGAGATCGGCCGCATGGCGCTGCCGCCGTGTCACATGATGTTTCAGTTCTACGTCGCGCAGGGCCGGCTCTCGTGCCAGCTTTATCAGCGCAGCGCCGATATCTTCCTTGGCGTGCCGTTCAACATCGCCTCCTACGCCCTGCTTACCCTCATGGTCGCCCAGGTCACCGGCCTTAAACCCGGCGAGTTCATCCACACGTTGGGCGATGCACATCTCTACCTCAACCATCTGGAACAGGCGCACACCCAGATCGTCCGCGCGCCACACGCGCTGCCGACCATGCACCTGAACCCCGAGAAAACCTCGCTGTTCGACTTTACCTTCGAGGATCTTGAGTTGCTGAACTACGATCCGTATCCGGCGATCAAGGCGCCCGTTGCCGTATAATTTTTTGACAGCAACACGTACTCCCTACTGAACCAGCTTTCACCTGAAGCGCCCTATTGGCTCCTGACAACAAAATTTCCCTCATCGTCGCTATGGCGGAAAACCGGGTCATCGGCGTCAACAATACACTCCCATGGCGGTTGCCGGCCGATCTCAAGCACTTTCGTCAGTTGACCACCGGGCATGCCGTCATCATGGGACGGCGCAACTACGAATCCATCGGCAAGCCGCTCCCCGACCGCACCAACATCGTCGTCACCCAGAACCCGCATTATCAGGCGCCGGGCTGCGTCGTGGTGCACTCCATCGATGATGCGCTCCGGCGCGCCGCCAACGACCCGGAAATCTTCATCATCGGTGGCGCCAAAATCTATGAACAGACACTGGATCGCGCTGATCGAATTTATCTCACCCTTGTTCATGCTGCTGTACCCGGGGATACCTGTTTTCCAGACTTCAACCGGGCGCAATGGACCGAGCGTGAGGAGGAACGGCATGAGGCGGATGAAAAGAATTCCTACGCGTACAGTTTCATCACGCTCGACAGGCAGCGATGAAATACCGCGCCTGGTGGCTGCCTTGATTGTTTCCCGCCTGGGTGCAGGCCGCCGGCCCGCTGCCGCCGCCCCATGACGACAAGACCCTGGATTTCTCGCTGCGCATGGCGCGCGCCAAGTCCGAATTTCACTACGACACGGTCACGGCGGACACCACCAGCAAATGGCTGTGCCTCTCGCTACGCGAGAAGTTCAGTCCGCAACTTGAGCTGGGCATGTTCGGCGGCCACGCCTTTGTGACCCAGACCCGCAATCCACTCACCGCGGGCATTGAACTCGACGGTTACCATGCCGGGTTCTCCCTGCACGCGATAATGATCGAGACAGCGCGTGCCACGCTCTATGGTGCACTGGATTACACCTACCAGAAGGTGGATCACAAAAGCGATACGCAAACCGTGGTGATCGACTG
>CAYIQV010000115.1:0-5860 GCA_964365635.1 uncultured Acidiferrobacteraceae bacterium | reverse complement strand
ATGTCGCCGATGTCAGCGGAAGCCACGGTCGTGCGCAATTACATCGACTGGCTGGTGAATGTGCCGTGGAAGAAACGCACCAAGATCGAGAAGGACCTTTCCAAGGCGGAAGAGATTCTTGAGAACGATCATTATGGTCTCGAGAAGGTCAAGGAACGCATCCTGGAATATCTGGCGGTGCAGCAGCGCGTGAACAAGCTGAAAGGCCCGATTCTTTGTCTCGTCGGCCCGCCGGGCGTGGGCAAGACCTCGCTCGGGCAGTCCATCGCACGCGCCACGAACCGCAAGTTTGTGCGCATGTCGCTGGGCGGCGTGCGTGACGAGGCCGAGATTCGCGGCCACCGGCGCACCTACATCGGTTCGCTGCCGGGCAAGCTCATCCAGAACATGTCCAAGGTGAAGGTGCGCAATCCGCTTTTCATGCTGGATGAAGTGGACAAGATGGCCATGGATTTCCGTGGCGATCCCAGTTCGGCATTGCTGGAGGTGCTGGATCCGGAGCAGAACCATGCATTCAACGATCACTATCTGGAGGTCGATTACGACCTGTCGGACGTGATGTTCATCGCGACCGCCAACACGCTCAACATCCCGGCGCCGCTGCTGGACCGCATGGAAGTCATTCGCCTCTCCGGCTACACCGAAGACGAGAAAGTGAATATCGCCATGCGTTACCTTCTTCCCAAGCAGCTCAAGAACAACGGCTTGAAGGAAACGGAAGCGCATCTTTCCGAGAAATCGGTACGTGACATCGTCCGCTACTACACGCGTGAGGCAGGCGTGCGTAATCTCGAACGCGAGATTTCCAAAGTCTTCCGCAAGGTAGCAAAGGAGCTCTTGCTCAGTAAGGGTAAAGCGGAAAAAATGATTTCCGTGACGCCCAAAAGCCTGGAGAAATACTTGGGCGTGCGCCGCTACCGTTACGGTTCTGCCGAGGAGAGCAACCAGGTCGGCCAGGTTACGGGTCTTGCCTGGACCGAGGTTGGCGGCGAATTGCTGACGGTGGAGGCCGTGATCCTGCCGGGCAAGGGCAAGCTCACCATTACCGGCAAGCTCGGCGACGTCATGCAGGAGTCGATCCAGGCCGCCATGAGTGTGGTACGTGCCCGTGCCAACCAGCTCGGCCTGTCGTCGGATTTTTACCAGAAGCATGATTTCCACGTGCATGTCCCGGAGGGCGCCACGCCCAAAGATGGACCCAGTGCCGGTGTCGCCATGTGCACGGCCATGGTTTCCGCGTTGACCAAAATTCCGGTGCGTGCGGATGTTGCCATGACCGGCGAGATTACGCTCCGTGGCGAGGTGTTGCCCATCGGCGGCCTCAAGGAGAAGTTGCTCGCGGCCCACCGGGGTAATGTCAAAATAGTGCTGATCCCGGAAGAGAATCGCAAGGATCTGACGGAGATTCCGAAGAATATCCGCGAGAGCCTCGACATCCGGCCGGTGCGCTGGGTGGATCAGGTGCTGGAAGCTGCGCTCGAGCGGATGCCGGAGCCGATCGACGAAGCCAAGGCGGCGGCTGAAGCCGCGGCGGCGACGTCGGATAAGCCCGTTGCCGTCAATCCAATCACGACCCACTGAAACTGACACTCAGGCGGCGCAACGCGCCGCCTGAGTGTCATGCTGTCCCGCCCCGCACCCCCTTTGCTGCCAGCGCCCTCCATGGAGCCAAGTGCTCTGAGGTGTGTGTGTTTGTCTGTTCTTGACAAGGGGCCCACCCCACTTGTATATAACTTTCAATGCACCCTGGTTTTCCGGGTGTATGGTTTGAGTCTCAGCAATGGTTTCATCGGGAATCCTGTCCACCAACATTGACCTGCAAGGGGATATCAACGTGAATAAAACCGATCTCATCGATAAAGTTTCTGAATCGACCGAACTCAACAAGGCGTCTGCCACGCGTGCCGTGGATTCCATACTGGATATCATCACCGGCTCGCTGCGCAGCGGTGATTCCGTCACGCTCTCCGGTTTTGGCACTTTCACGGTTAGCAGCCGGGCCGCCCGCACCGGCCGCAACCCGCGTACCGGCGAATCCATCGCCATTCCCGCGTCCAAGACACCCAAATTCAAGTCTGGCAAAGGCCTGAAGGATGCCTTAAACTAGCCGGCCCTCGGAGGTGCCGTTGCATCTTCCGGGTGCTTAGCTCAGCTGGTAGAGCGTCGCCTTTACAAGGCGAATGTCGGGGGTTCGATCCCCTCAGCACCCACCAAGGAGACCTGGAGCGGTAGTTCAGTTGGTTAGAATACCGGCCTGTCACGCCGGGGGTCGCGGGTTCGAGTCCCGTCCGCTCCGCCACAAATTCGTCCGGGCGAGGAGCTATCCTCGCCCTTTTTATTTTTTCAGCATGGACAGGATTGTTATTTGTGATTTAATCCTAATCAATCCGTTTACCTTTCACTTAAAAAAATCAGCGTCCGATGCTTTCCACTATCCGCGAAAAGACCCAGGGCATTATAGCCACCGTTATCATGATGTTGATCGTTATCCCCTTTGCGCTATGGGGGATAAATTCCTACTTTGACACAGGGGAAAAGATCAATGTGGCCAAGGTCAACAGTCAGGACATCAGCCAGATGACATACCGACGCATGCTGGACCAGTTGCGTGGCCGGGTGGACCCCAAAACGTTTGACAGCCGCCAGTTCAAAACCACTATTCTGGACAGCCTGATCGACAAGACGCTGCTCGTGCGGGAGGCGGAGGACAATAATTACCGCGTCAGCGACGCCCGGTTGGCCCAGCTGATCCGCGAACTGCCGTACTTCCAGCGCGACGGTCGCTTCGACCCAACGCTCTATGAAGCGATGCTGCGGCGTGAGGGCATGAGCCCGCAGGAGTTCGAGGCTCGTTTGCGCGAGGAGAATCTCACCGGTCAGATACAAAACGGATTGAGCAACAGCGTGATCGTGACCCAGGCCGATATCGCCGGCGTCACGCGCCTGATGCGCCAGGAGCGGGACGTGGCGTACGCGGTGATCAGCCCCGACACTTTGGCGGCGAAAGACGGTGTCAGCCACAAGGATATTGAAGAGTACTATTTATCCCACGCCGACATGTTCCAGACCCCCGAACAAGTCCGTATCAATTACGTGCGCCTGTCCGCCGCGGACCTGAATAAAGACTTCCAGCCGACCGAAGATGACCTGCGCAAGGCCTATGCCGATGAGGCAAGTCGCTACGTGATTCCGGAGAAGCGCCGTGCCAGCCATGTCCTGATCCCCTTGCCGGTACAGGCCGCGGATGAGGCGGCCAAGCAGGCGCTGACGAAAGCCGAGGAGATTGAAAAACTGGCACGCCAGGGTGCGGATTTTGCCGGCCTTGCGAAAAAATACTCCGGCGATGACACCACGGCAGCGAAGGGTGGCGATCTCGGTGAAGTCCGGCGCGGGATGTTACCGAAGGAACTGGAGGCCGCCGTTTATGCCCTGAAGCCCGGTGAAATCAGCAAACCCGTGCGCAGCACCTTTGGCTATCACTTGATGAAGCTGACTTCGCTGACGCCGGAGAAACGCAAGCCTTTTGTGGAAGCGCGCAAGGAGCTGACAGAGATTGTGCGCCGGCACAAAGCTGAAGACAAATATCTCGAGGCGGCAGAAAAATTTCGCAACTTGGTTTATGAACAACCGGACAGTCTCGCCCCCGCGGCCAATGCCTTGGGGTTGACGGTGGAGAAGAGCGACTGGTTTACGCGTACGGGTGGCCCGGGAATCGCGGCCAACGTGAAGGTGGCGGAGGCGGCCTTTGAGCCCGATGTAATAAGCCAGGCGCGCAACAGCGACACGATCGAGGCCAGCGGCGATACGCTGGTGGCCGTGCGCGTGACGGATCACCGGCCCGCCGGCCGCAAGCCCCTAGCCGAGGTGAGGCCGCAGATCGAACGCCTGCTCAAGCAACAGCACTCGATCGAAAAGGCGCGTGACATGGGCAATGCCTGGGTGCAGCAACTGCGCGCCGGCGCAGCGCTGGAACCGTTGGCCAGAAAACACGGCGTGAAATATCAGCCGGCCAAAGCGGTCTCGCGCGAACAGACGGCCAGCGTGGATCGGCGCATCGTGGACGCGGCCTTCCGCGCACCGCGCCCCGCGGCGGACAAACCGGTTTACGATGTGGTCGAAATGGGTAGCCAGGGATTTGCTGTTATTGCACTGAAGCAGGCGCGCGATCCTTCGGACAAGGCGGATGCGGCGATTCAGGAAAAGGCCAAGCGGCTGCTCAGCGCGCGTCGCGGTGCTGATTACTACGCCAACTACCGCGCCGGCCTGAGACAGAAAGCGGATATCAAGATTTATTCCGACCAGTTCTGAGGCCGGGTTTTGGCCTACTCGAGCAGTTTGCCGTAGTCCAGTCCGATGGCCACGGTGTTGAAACCGCCGTCCACGTAGGTGATCTCGCCGGTGATGCCACTGGCGAGGTCCGAGCACAGAAAAGCCCCCACGTTACCCACTTCGTCGATGGTGACACCGCGTCCCAGCGGCGCCATTTTGTCGTTGTAGTCCAGGAGTTTCTTGAAGTCGGTGATGCCGGCTGCGGCGAGCGTACGGATCGGCCCGGCGGAAATGGCGTTGACGCGGATGCCTTCCGGACCCAGGGCCTGCGCCAGGTAGCGCACATTGGCTTCCAGGCTCGCCTTGGCGAGACCCATGACGTTGTAGTTGGGTACCGAACGTTCCGAGCCGATATAGGTCAGCGTGAGCATTGAGCCCTGGCGGCCCTGCATCATGGGCTTTCCGGCTCTGGCCAGCGCGGTCAGGCTATAGGAGCTGATCTCATGCGCGATGCGGAATCCCTCGCGGGTCGTGACTTCCGCGAAGTTACCGGACAGCTGTTCGCGCAGTGCAAACGCGACCGAGTGCACGATAATGTCGAGCCCGTCCCAGAAATCGTCCAAGTGGGAGAACACGGCATCGATCTGTTCGTCGCTGGAGACATCACAGGGAATGAGAATGTCCGATTCGGTCTGTGCCGCGAGTTTCGCCACCCGTTCCTTCAGCTTGTCGTTCTGATAGGTGTAGGCGATTTCTGCGCCTTCCCGGTGCATGGCCTTGGCAATGCCCCAGGCAATGGACCGGTCTCCGGCCACGCCCACAATCAGCGCACGTTTACCCGCCAGGAATCCCATAAAACAATCTCCAACAGATGTAATTTGTATATGTTGCCAGCCGCGAGGTTTTTTCGAGAGGCAGCCGGATGAAACAGCGCTACAGTATCGAAAATTCGCGTCTGCGGGAAGGGGAATTTGGTATATTACTCCGCGAGCAGACACAGGGTGGGAGCGTCGATGCGGCAGCCGGGCTGGAGATCGGATCAGGAAACATGAAGCGCAGGCAAGCTACCCGGACCGTCCTATTTACCCTATTCAGCCTTTGCTCCGCCGTGGTAGCGGCCGCCTGGAACAATCCCTATCCTGAGGTCGACGACGCAAAGAATATTTTGTATTCCGCTTTTCGTGAACGCCCCAAAACGTTCGACCCGGCGCGTGCCTACGTTTCCAACGAATACGAGATCATGGCGCAGATCTATGAGCCGCCATTTCAGTATCACTACTTGAAACGTCCTTATGCACTGGTGCCACTGACGGCGACGGTGGTGCCTAAGCCTGGATATCTGGACAAGCAGGGCCGGCGCCTGCCGCCTACGGTGCCGGTGGCCGCCATTGCCTACAGCCTTTACGAGGTGCATATCCGTCCGGGTATTTTCTACCAACCGCACCCGGCGTTTGCGCGGGATGAATCCAATCATTATCTCTACCACGGCCTGAGTGAACAGGTGCTGTCCGGTATTTACACAATCGGTGATTTCGCCAAGACCGGAACGCGCGAACTGACAGCCGCCGACTACGTCTACCAGATCAAGCGC
>CAYIQV010000114.1:0-5864 GCA_964365635.1 uncultured Acidiferrobacteraceae bacterium | reverse complement strand
CGGCGCATATGCCGGGCGGCGGTATGGAAAAGACCGCGGCCATCCTCGATATCGGTGCGACATCGACCAACATTAATGTGATTCACAACAACCGCTCCGTATATACCCGTGACCACGCCTTTGGCGGACGCCAGTTGACGGAAGAGATACAGCGCCGCTACGGCCTCTCTTATGAGGAAGCCGGGCTCGCGAAAAAACAGGGCGGGTTGCCGGACAATTACCAGACAGATGTCTTGCGTCCTTTCATGGAGGCGATGTGTCAGGAGATCATGCGTGCCCTGCAGTTCTTCTATTCGTCCACTCCCTACAACAGCGTGGATCAACTGCTGCTGGCGGGCGGGTGTGCACAGATCGCCGGGATCGATGAGCTCGTCGCGGCGCGCATCGGTGTGCCCTCCATGGTGGCCAATCCCTTTGCGAGCATGTCGCTGGCCTCGCGCGTCAAGCCGCAGCATCTCTCCAACGACGCGCCTTCCCTGATGATCAGTTGCGGACTGGCCCTGCGGAGTTTTGAAGAATGACGACACGGATTAATCTTCTGCCATGGCGCGAAATGCAGCGCAAGGAGCAGGACCGACAGTTGCTCACCATTGCCGTGGGCGCCTGGATATTGATGGGCGTAATTATTTTTTATGCGCACATGCACGTCAGTGGCTTGATCGAGAATCAGAACAAACGCAATGAATTTCTGAATCAGGAAATTGCCGTGGTCGACAAGGAGATCAAGGAAATTGCCGAACTCAAGAAACAGCGCGCGGATCTGATCGCACGCATGAACGTTATTTATCAGTTACAGGGCGATCGCAGTCGGGTGGTTCATGTCTTCGATGAGTTTGCGCGCCGACTACCGGACGGGGTCTATCTTACTTCCTTGAGGCACATTGGCCCGATGACGACGCTTCAGGGAACCGCCCAATCCAACGCCCGTGTCTCGGCGCTCATGCGCAATCTGGCCTCCTCGGACTGGTTTGCCGAGCCGGAACTGGAAGTGGTCAACGTCAGTGCGCAAGGCAGCGATCGTGTCAGCGTGTTCTCGATGCACGTCAAGCAGGTGGCCAAACAGCAGAAAAAACTCACGGATAGCGGCACATGACCCTGGACGACCTGAAAAATATCAACATCAATGACTTCGCTTCTTGGCCGGTACCGATCAAGATCGGCGGGATACTCGCCGTCTGCGTGGTTATCCTGTTTGCCGGATTCTGGTTCCTGATTCAGGATGAACTGGATATGTACGGGGAGTCCCAGAAGAAGGAGCAAAGCTTGCGCGAGACCTATACCAACAAGATTGGCATGGCGGTCAACCTGCAAACCTACAAGGATCAGATGGAGGAGATGCAGCAGACCTTTGGCAGCATGTTGCGCCAACTCCCCAATACGACCGAGGTTCCCGACCTGCTGGTGGATATTACGCAGGCGGGTCTGGGCCGCGGGTTGGAGTTTGCCACGTTCAAACCTGAGAAAGAGCTGCCCAAGGATTTCTACGCTGAATTTCCGATCAGCATCGTGGTGCGCGGCAGTTATCATGAGCTGGCGCAGTTTGTGAGCGATGTGGCGGCACTTCCACGAATCGTGACCTTTGGCGACATCAGCATATCTTCCGACAGCAAATCTTCCGGATCGGGTAGCAAACTGAGCATGTCGGCCACGGCCAAAACCTATCGCTACCTGGAGACCGGTGGCGCCGTCGCCCAGGATAAAGGCGCGCGGCGGCAAATACGGAAGTGAGAGAGATGAAAATCACCCATACCACGGTTGTCGGTTTGCTGTGTCTGATGCTCGCTGGTTGCAGCAGCGATGGCCTTGAGGACCTGCGTGAGTTTGTAAAAACCACGCGCGCGAACCATAAGCCGAAAGTCGAGCCGTTGCCGGAAATAAAAATGCAGGAAGCCTTTGTCTATAATGCGACGAATCTTTCCGATCCATTCGCTTCCTTTAATCTCAAGCCCCGATCACAGACGAATGCCAGTGGTCCGCGGCCGGATACCAACCGGCGCAAAGAGCCGCTGGAGGATTTTCCTCTGGACGCTCTGAAGATGGTCGGCACCCTGTCGCGTGGAAAGCAGTCTTGGGTGATTATCCAGGCGCCGGATGGCAACGTTCACCGGGCGCAGGTGGGCGATCACATGGGCCAGAACTTCGGCATGGTCAGCAAAATTACCGAAGACAAGGTCGACTTGGTGGAACTGATCCAGGGCGCCATGGGCGACTGGGTGGAACGCGAAGCCAATATGACGCTTGTCGAATAAATTTGTGCCAACAGAGGCAGGATAACATGAAATTACTGACACAGACCTTGCGTGGAATCTTGAAGATGAGCGGAAACCTCATGCGGTCGGCCGCACTCTTCTTTATGATCGGCAGTACCGCTCTGGCGGGAGAAGTTCAATCGCTGACCTGGGAGCCCGGGAGCGATCAGCCTGTGTTGCAGGTTCGGGTCGGTGGCGAGTCGTCCTACACCACGCAGGTGCTGGAAGATGGACAACGGTTGCGCATCAGTTTCCCGGACAGCACCATGGCCTCGTCGTTGGCAGAACTGGCGGGAACGGACAAGGTGAAGGGTGTTTATCCTTACCTTGCCGAGAACGGCACGGCCGTGGTGGTAGACCTGTTGCTGACGGAGGCCGGACAGCTGGATATCCAAAAAGCGGAATATGGGTATCGTGTGGTGACAACCGTTGCCCCGGCTGCTGGCATGGCCGCCGCCCCCGTCGTTCCGGTGGAAATGGTGGCCAAACCGGTTGATGCGCCTGTGGCAGACGCTGGCGCTGCCGCTGCCGTGCCGCTTGTCGATGAGAAGAATGTGATTGAGGATATCGTTTATTCAAAGCTGGCCGGCGACCGGGTTCAGATCACCCTGAAAATGTCGAAACCCCCAGCGGAGCTCAGTGCTTTCACTATCACCAACCCCGCGCGGATATCGCTCGATTTCCCCAACACACGTGTCGGGATGGTCAAGAAAACTGTCCCGGTAAAAGAAGGCGCCGTGTCCAACATCACGGCCATTGGGGCCGAGGACCGTTCGCGCGTGGTGTTGAGTTTGATCAAGCCCGCGGCTTATTCGACAAGTGTTGACGACAAGAATTTTGTGATTACCGTCGAAGCCCCGGTTGGCACCATTGCCGGGACGGAACAGCCGAAGACCACGCATTTTGCCAGCAGCCGCAAGAGCGGCGGCAAATACAATCTCAAGAACATCGATTTCCGTCGCGGGCCACAGGGCGATGGTAAAATCATTATCAATCTTTCCGACCCGACGGTAGGCGTCGACATCCGGGAACAGGCCGGAGAGATCATCGTTGATTTTCTGAATACCTCTATTGCGCCCGAGATGCAGCGCCGGCTGGATGTGGTGGATTTTGCCACACCCGTCCAGACGATTGACACCGTGGCTCAGGGCAAGAATACCCGCATGGTTATCACACCCAAGGGCAAGTATGAACACATTGCCTACCAGACTGGCAGCGTCTTCACCCTTAGCGTCAAGCCGATTATCGAGAAGCCGGACGAAAAGAAAGTCGATGAGTTCGGTTATTCCGGTGAAAAGTTGTCACTCAATTTCCAGAACATCGAGGCGCGCGCCGCACTGCAGGTGTTGGCGGACTTTACCGGTCTTAATTTCGTCGTCAGCGATACCGTGAAAGGCAGTCTGACGCTACGTCTCAAGGATGTGCCATGGGATCAGGCGCTGGATCTTGTCGTCGATGCCAAGAATCTGGCCGTGCGCCGCAAAGGCAATGTCGTGACCGTGGCGCCGGCGGCGGAAGTGGCCGCCAAGGAAAAAGCTTCGCTCGAAGCGACCAAGTCCGTGATTGAGCTTGAGCCGATGGTGTCGGAACTTATCCAGATCAATTACGCCAAGGCGGATGACATCGCTGCCTTGCTCAAATCAGTCAAGTCGGTGAGCAACACCAGCCTCCAGGAACACCCGGTGTTCGGAACCTCGGCGACCGGTGTTACCACGCAGTCCTCCACGGCTTCCAACACGCTCCTTTCCCCCCGTGGTCAGGTGACGGTGGATGCGCGCACAAATTCCATTCTCATCCAGGAAACAGCGGGTAAGATCAGGGAAGTACGTAAACTTATCTCCCAACTCGACCAGCCGGTGCGGCAGGTGATGATCGAAAGCCGTCTGGTGGAGGCAACGGACAATTTCAGCAAATCCTTGGGTGTGAAGTTTGGGGCCAAGACAACCAGTAATACAAATGCGAGTGGCCGCCAAGGCGCGGTTTCCGGAACGGTCACCGACAGCTCCTCGATTGTTTCGGCAGGCACTTTAACGTCCAGCGCCAGCGGGTTGAATGTGAATCTTCCGTCCGCCGGTATCGGTACTTCGTACGCCGCCTCTCTCGGTGTCACCCTGGCCAAGCTCGGCGCCAATGGCAGCCTGCTCAATCTTGAGCTGTCGGCCCTGGAACAGGAAGGTAAAGGCAAGCTCATTTCCAGCCCGCGCGTGATCACGGCAAATCAGAAAAGGGCGAGTATCGAGCAAGGACAGGAAAAGGTGTTTACCACCAGCGTTCTGGGCGTGGGCACCACCGTGACCAAGAAAGCGACGCTCAAGCTTGAGGTGACGCCACAGATTACACCGGATGATCGGGTCAACCTGGAAGTTAATATCACCAAGGATAATTTTGCCGACGCGCTGAATGGGTTGCTGAACATTAAGGAGATCAAGACCCAGGTGTTGCTGGATAACGGCGAAACCGTGGTGATTGGCGGCATCTATGAGCAGGACAGGAACGAAACCGTCACCAAGGTGCCTTTCCTTGGTGACATACCCTTGCTGGGCTGGTTGTTCAAGGGCAAGGCAGTGAAGGACAACAAGACGGAGCTGCTGATTTTCCTGACGCCGCGAATCATGTCGGAGAACCTGACTCTGCGCTGATCGAGGGCAAAGGCAAACCGACCGCCCCCGCGTCCGGTTTGCTTGATTTCTTCCCAGGATACTGGCATACCTGCCCGGCATGAAAACGCCGGGCAATGTTTTTTTAATCGGACCGATGGGGGCAGGGAAGTCCACCATCGGGCGGCATCTCGCCGAACTCTTGCACAAGGATTTTCAGGATTCCGACCAGGAAATCGAAAAGCGCACCGGGGCCGGCATTCCGCTGATCTTCGAAATCGAGGGTGAGGCCGGATTCCGCCGCCGTGAGGCCGCCGTGATCGACGAGCTTACGCAGATGCAGAATCTGGTGCTGGCGACCGGTGGTGGGGTGGTGCTGTCGGAAGACAACCGGCGCGCCCTCCAGGGGCGCGGCATGGTGGTCTATCTTCACGCCCCGATCGATACGCTGATCAAACGCACACGCCGTGACCGCAACCGCCCCCTGCTGCAAACGGCGGACCGTCGCAATACCTTCGAGGAAATACTAAAATCGCGCGAACCCATTTATCGCCAAACCGCGGACATCGTGATCGAGACGGCACATCGCTCGCCGGTCAGCGTGGCGCGCGAGATCGTACGAAAGCTGGAAGCCACCCAGACGAATGAAAACTCTCAATCTTGACCTTGGCGAGCGCGGCTACCCGATCTATATCGGTGCGGACCTGTTGCGCCAGCCGGAGCTCCTGACCCGGCACATTGCCGCGCGCCGCGTGGTCGTGGTGAGCAATGATACGGTGGCCCCGCTGTATCTGGAAAAAGTGCGGCAGGGACTTGAGGCGTTTAGCCCCCTGGATGTGATCCTGCCCGACGGCGAGCAATACAAAACGCTCGAAGTGTTGAACCGCATTTTCGATGCGTTGCTGGCGGCGCGGTGCGATCGCCAGACAACCATCCTGGCCCTGGGCGGTGGGGTGATCGGTGACATGGCCGGTTTTGCCGCCGCTCAAGGTTCGATCATCATCACGATGGACGGCGA
>CAYIQV010000113.1:3699-5868 GCA_964365635.1 uncultured Acidiferrobacteraceae bacterium | reverse complement strand
GGCATCGACATTGCCCTGCACCGTCGCCGTGTGCTCGGCAAAATTGACCGCAGCTTCGGTCACGCCCGGCACGCTCTTCAGCGCATTTTCAACCGTGGCCACGCAGCCGGCACAGCTCATGCCGGAGATGGAAAAACGATAGGAGTGTACTTGCGCCGGGGTCGCCGCTGTCATGGCTGAATCTGCCGGTAAGGGCAGTTATCCTTTATCCACTTCGGCGGGATAACCGGCCTTGGTCAGGGCGTTGACCGCTGCCTGCGGATCAATGCTGCCCTTGACCATGGCCTTGCCACTCCTCAGATCAAATTCCGCGCTGGCATAACCGGGGAGCATGGATAGCGCCTCCGTCGCCTTGGCGATGCAGCCGCCGCACTTCATGCCCTTTACCGTGAAACGGGTTTCAGAACTAGCGCCCATGGTGCAACAACCTCCTTTGCCAGACTGAATGGAACTCGCCCGGCGCCCAGCCCGATGCGGGACATCCGGCCGGAAAACGCCAAGTGATCATGGGCCATACAATAATGAAATTCATCGTCGCGGGCCATTGTACTGCGCCCGCCCGGCGGACCAGCACTACATCAATGACCGGGGCCGCTGAAAATATATTTGACCAACGCGGCGATGGCGAGAATCACGATAATCCAGAACAGGATTCCCGCCCATCCCATGCCCATTCCCCAACTGCCCCAGTCGCGCATGTCCATGTTGCCTCCGTCAGCGCCCCATCATTCCGCCCGGCATGTTGCCGAATCCTGGCATTCCGCGTCTGTCGCCCATCGAACCACGTGGCCCCCAGCCGCCACGATGCCACTGCTTCAACTGCTCGCGCTGCTCTTTTGTCAGCAGCGCCTTCATCTGGTTGCTCGCCTGCACATGGGTTTCGAGCATCTGTTGTTGCAGCTTGGCCATCTCGCCATATACGACGCCGACTTTCTTCGGGTCCGGCTCATCGGCGGCATACAACTCGCGCATCTTGCTTTGCACGTCCAGCATTTTGCCCATGATGGCGAGGTGCTGTTTGCGCTCTTCATCATGAATCTTTTCTATTTTTGTCCGCTGCTCATCGGAAAGGTCCAACATGCCGAGCGCCCCGCCTCCCATCATGCCCATCATGCCCATCCCAGAGCCCATACCGTAACCACCACCCATCATCCCCATGTGGCCATTACCACCCCCCATCATGCCAGGGCCCATGCCATAGCCATAGCCGCCACCCATCATGTCATTGGTGTCATCGGCCCAAGCCGGTACCGCCATCGCAATCAATGCTGCTGAAAATACACCAGTGATTTTCATTACCAGTAGCTTACGCATAAACAGACCTCCTGGGTTGTTTTACTCTGAAATGAAATCGATCAAAAGAACTTGCATAACCCTACAAGATTCCATTCCACCGTACTTTGGCAAAGGTTAAATTTTTGGTTCATCTTGAACAGGATTTGCCCGATAGAACCAGCCAAAAGTCTTTCACCCATCTATTCCATCAGGCGTTCAATGCTTAGCGTAAACAGAAAATCCCGATCTTCCACGAATTGTAGGCATATATAGAGACATCAAAAAACGGACGAATGACTCCATTTTCCAATCGAAAATCAAGTGGCTGGGGCATTACGACAAAGGCACAATTTTTGTCCTATGCTTATGTAACGAGCGTGGCATAACGGCCGAACTCGCGGTTTTCTCATTCACCCAAAAGGAGAAAGAACATGAGGCTCAAGGGAATCACTCTCAGACGTCTGATCTGCGCATTGCTGGCTGTGCTGGTAGTCGGCATTAGCGCCTGCCACAGGAGCGATAACCAGGACGGCAGCGGAACCGCGTCCGGCAGTGCACAGTAATTCCACCTCGTACGACATCAACAGGAGCTGGCCATGAAACTTCTAACACGCTTTCCTTTCCTGATGTTCAGCGTATATTTTTTCGCGGCTTCGTTTTTCAGTCCGCCGGCACACTCCCTCACGGCGGGCCAGAATTACACCGTCACGTTTGAAAAACTGACGTCGAGCGGCTCGGTCACCAGCGGCTCCAGCTCCCTCGGGCTCAGCACGTCCACCACGGCGGATGCGAATGGCAAGCTCTCCTTCTCTGTCAGCGGCATACCCAACAACAGTTCCTGTAACTTCCTTGTTGTCACGATCACGGACAGCAGCGACACCACGGTGCGCACCA
>CAYIQV010000113.1:0-3689 GCA_964365635.1 uncultured Acidiferrobacteraceae bacterium | reverse complement strand
GCCAAACAGACCGATGCCCTGCTCGCCGCCTTTGCCAGCGCCGGCACGGATGACCCCATCCTCGCGGTCTTCGGGTTTACCATCGTGCGCTCCACGGGCATGACCGCCAGCGAGCTGTCAGTACTCGCCAACACCTGCTATCAGGGTATCAATGCCACGGGCGGATTTCTCGATTACCTGAGCAACAACGGAGTAAGCGCTGCGCAACTTTCGGCCTATCGCACCAGCATCGTCTCGCGCTTGGCTGATCCGGATGACGGCTACAGCAAGTCCTTCAAGGAATCGGTTGACGTGGCGAGCAGCAGCGATGCCACGCTTGAGGCCGCGAAGCGCGGTGCGGCCGCGGGCAAACTGCTCAAGGTTCTGGTGCAAGCAGCAACGACGGCAGGTTTTTCCCAGGACCGCGTTCTCGAGGCCTTCAATGCCATGGGCAGCGTGGTAATGCCCATCCTCAGCGCCGCCACGACTGCCGGCACGCTTTCAGCCGCGTCCAGCCAAGCGGTGAACTCCAGCGTCGGCGGCGGTATCCAGAAACTGAAGGCGGACCGTGGAATCGAGAAATATTCGCAGGCGCTCACTACACTGGGCGCCACCGGCAGCGACGTTACTGCCTTCACTGCGGCGGCCAACACACTGGTGAGCGCCATGCAGTCTGCGTTTTCCGAATTCGAGAAGGTATTCACCGGCAGCGAAACCCAGTCGCAGGTTTCGACAGCGCAGAGCACACTCGACACCTCCATGCAGACCGCCTTCAGCGCCTTCATGACCAACACCGCGGCGTCGAACAGCCGCATCACCACCATGATCGCCAACATCGATAGCGCGCTTGGCACCTCGACAGGCCTTACCGTCAGCAATTTCCAGTTCTACAAGAGCAACGGCACAGCGACCAACTGGCCGATCATGATGGTCATTCCCACGGACTGGATATCGAGCATCGTGGCCGCCGGCGGCGGCGTGACGTACACGCGCGATACCACGGCGATTCCGGCGGCGATGACCTGGCTTTCGGGCGCACGCACCACCTTCAGCGGCATGCCGGCCAGCTACGCCACCCTGTTCAAGGTCCAGGAAGACATCATGATTATTGAATTCACCCGCTTTGCCGCGCAATCGTCAGCGGGCAGCGACATGAGCTTGCAACAGGCGCTGGAAAAGAGCTTCTCCACCAAAATGGCGACGGTGGCGGGCAATATCGTCGGCACCACCAACGGCAGCACGTCCATCAGCTCTGCGGCCAAATCAGCGCTGGTAACACTGATGCAGTCGCCACAGTTCTAACAGAGCAATCAGGGATACAGTACGAGGGGGCGAAATCGCCCCCTCGCTTTTTTCAGCGCAGACGATCGCGCACGCGTTCGAGCCTGCCACGCACTTCCTTCGCCAACTCCGCCACCGCGGGATTGTCAGTAAGCTTCAGCACCGCGATCGGGTCCATGAAGCCCACGTTGATTTTCTTGTCCGGCTCTTCGCGCACAACGACGTTGCAGGGGAGCAGCAGCCCGATGTCCGGGTCGGCGGTGAGGGCGCGGTGTGCGAGCGGTGGGTTGCACGCGCCGAGAATGCGGTAGGGCCGGCCATCGATGTTGAGCTTGGCTTTCAGTGTCGCTTGCACATCGATGTCGGTGAGTACGCCACAATTCCGCCGGGAGCGGAATTGGACGCGCTTCAGCGCGCCCTGGAGGGGGCGCGCCAGGGATGGCGCGCATCAAAGCCTTCGGTCTTGAGCGCCTCAACAACGCGCTTTACCACGTTATCGAAATTGTCTTGCAACGTTATGTTGAATCCATACATCGGCTTGCTCCTTTATTGGCGCGCGGATGGCGCGAGGTTTATTTCTTTCCGGAGTTACCCAACAGATACTTGATGAGTGCGGCGATGATCAAAATAACGATGATCCAGATGGCGATACCCATTTGCGGGTCTCCTCAATGATTTTGAAAAAGTGAAACAGGAAATCCGCGTCGCTCAGCCCCTCGGGGTTCCACCCGAGGCATTGGCCTTGCGCCAGCGTTCATACACGTCCGTCGGCCACAGCGCCTGAAACCAGGCGATCACGTCTTCGATCTCCTGATCGTTCATCTGCTTTTTCCACGCCGGCATGACTTGCTGGCCCTGGCGCGTGGCCCCGTTTTTGATGATTGCAACCAGATCCTGTCTGCGGCGCTTCCACTCATTGCCCGTGCCATTCAGGGGCGGGGCGGCGGCAACCTTGGGATTCTCCCAGTCCGGATGCCCTTGCGCCTCGGGGCCATGGCACTGGGCGCAATGCTTCTGGAAAAGCATCGCCCCGCGCGACAACCCCTCCATGGAAAACATCCGGTCGCTTTGCAACACCGTCGAGGCATCGATGGCGGGAGCCTGCGGCTCCTTTTTTTCACAGGCGCTGAACACCAGCGCGGACAGAATCAGGACACTGATGCGTTTCATGCCTCGTATGATAATCGGTACGCGCCGCAAAGAAAACGGAACCCGTTGCCCCGCGCCCGGCCCCCACCGCGTTCTCAATGCGAAGGAATTGGGGACTCAACCATTCCTGCCCAAGGCTTTCTCCAGCGTCATCAGAAAACCGAAGGCTGGGTTCTTGAGCTGGGCGTGGCGTAACACCTCCCCGTGGCGCTGCAGGTACTTCTGCAGGGCAGGAGCGTCACCACGTGACCGAGCGCCATGACCTCATGGCCCTGCCCCGCCCACCACCCATTAGCACGGTCGCTCCCGATTTCCTGTCTCCCGCGACACTTGTGCGTCCCTGCACATCGCCGAATGCCACCAGACATACCCATGTCCGTCGGCCGCGCGGCACCTGCTTAGTCAACACGATCCAGAACAACCATCACAAAGCATGCATTCCTCCAACTCCATTCCGCGAAATGCATAGACCGCCTCCGCATATACCGCACCATGTCCATCCGAAATACCGGCTGCGGAGCGCAAATCGCCAGATATCACCGAATTTTGCGCACTCACCCGCGACCAAGTTGCCGGTCTATCTCCGCCTCGGCCTCGCACCAGTCCTCCAGCTCATAGCCCGGCGCGAAACCGCGGCGCTCGGTGCGGTAATACGCTGTCGTGGCGATCAGGCGCTCGCGTTCCTCGGCGGTGACCGGGCCACGGCGCGCACCAGGTACTTGGAACCGGTGACCATGCCGGTGGCGCCGGAGAATCTCAGCTCCATGACACGCCCCCGCCCACGGGGCGCCCGGCACCGAGACTCCATAAGACATCGTGGCGCCGCAGCAGGAACAACGTCACGAACCCCGCGAGCACGGGAACGGCCGCGAGGTACATATGATTCTCACCGAAGGGCGAGAGCAGTTCGCGGTACGTCACGAGCGTAGAGACCGCGTGCAGTGCAAGCCCCAAGCCGTAGCTCAGCGTTTTCCAAAAACCGGCCAGGATGGCAAGGCTAAGCACGATTTCCAGCAGCCCGGCCCCATAGACCAGCGCTCCGGGAATCACATCGAGGCCGTAGTAGTGCATGAAAACGGCGGCCGCCGTGTGCGGTGCGACGAGCTTGTCGATGCCGAAGAGCAACAGGAAGACGCCCAGGCTCAAGCGCAGGATGAGCAGCCCGATCTCAGATTCACGTTTCATGGTCAAACCTCCTCGCGCTCACGAGCGCGCCCAGGTGAACGTCGCCTCGATGTCATGCCCGATACCCGGCGTTCGAATACGCAAGGCGATGCGAT
>CAYIQV010000112.1:0-5902 GCA_964365635.1 uncultured Acidiferrobacteraceae bacterium | reverse complement strand
GTGAACATGTGTCGGTTGTGCCAAATTTCCCTGGACTGACCGGCCATGAGTAGCAGTTTAATAAGATCTCCATGAAAGCCCCCTTGTTGCCGATCCTGATTGACCCGGCGGAGCTGATAGACAAGCTGAGCGACCCGCGCCTGCTCATCATCGACCTCTCGTATCGTGGCGCCTACGATAAAGGTCATGTGCCGGGTGCAATCCGGATGGTTTACCCCAGCATCCTGAATGCCCACGACAATTCGGACTGCGACATCCCGTCTAACGAGGTTTTAAGCCATGCATTGTCGGTGATTGGCCTTACGCCGGAGCATCATGTCGTGGCCTACGATGGACAGGGCAACCCGATGGCCAGCCGCCTGTTTTGGACCCTTGAGGAGATGGGTCACACGGGTGTCTCTGTCATCAATGGCGGCTGGGCTGCATGGAAGAGTGAGGGGCTGCCGGCGGAACAGAAGTGCAGTGTGCCGCAGCCATCGAATTACCAGGCCCGGCGCACCGGCAAGGCGCTGGCCACGAAAGAATATATTCTTAGCAAAATCGGTGACCCAAATACCGTATTCCTGGATTCGCGTACGCCCGAAGAGTTCGCGAACGAACTTATCATCACGGATCGGGGTGGGAAAATCCCCGGTGCGGTGCATTTCGATTGGCTCAACGCCGTGGATGAGGAAAATGGCATGCGATTGCGTCCGAAGGAAGACATACTTCGTGTCTTGCACCGCCTCGGCGCCACGCCGGACAAGGAAATTATTCCTTATTGCCAGACGCACATGCGTTCCGCGCATACCTATTTCGTGTTGAAATACCTCGGTTACAAGAACATTCTGGGTTATGCCGCCGGTTATTCCGAGTGGGGCAACGACACGGATACGCCAATTGAGAATGAACAGAAGGCGGCGTGAGTCGGATCGCTAAATTTTAGCGATGTTTGACAAGTTCAAATAGCACTAAGTACGTTTCAGTAAAACGTAAACGGCCCCCGTGCCGCCATCGTTGGGGTGGGCGGAGCAGAAGGCGAGCACTTCGTTTTTCTGGCGCAGCCAGGAATTTACCTTCCCCTTCAGTACCGGCATTTTCCCTTCCGAGCTGTTGCCCTTTCCGTGAATGATGCGCACAAAGCGCTTGCCGTGGTCGCAGGCGCTTTTCAGAAAAGAGTCCACGGCGGCGCGCGCCTGGGTGGAGGTCGCGCCATGCAGGTCCAGATCGGCTTCGATGGCGTATTGGCCGCGGCGCAGTTTGCGGATGACAGTGTGTTGCAGGCCGGGACGCATAAAGAGCATTTCCTCGCCGGTTTCTATTTCTTCGGCGGGTTCATAGCTGTCGGACAGGAGGCTATCCATCACCTCGCGCTGGTCGCGCAGGGTTTGCTCCGGCACCGGTTTGCGGCGCGTGGGGCGGGGCGGTATCTTGTCCTGCGTTACCGGGCGAATCTTGCCGACGGTTTTGCGGAACAGGTCGCGTTCGTCGTCGTCCGGCTTGTCAGTGGGCATAAATAAAGCCTTTCTGTGGTCAGGGCAAAAACCGTCTAACCCACCCTACATCAACTATTTGAGTGCTTGCAAATACCGCTCGGCATCCAGCGCCGCCATGCAGCCGCTGCCGGCGGAGGTGATCGCCTGGCGGTAGATGTGGTCCTGCACGTCGCCTGCGGCGAACACGCCCGGGACGCTTGTGGCCGTAGCGTTGCCTTCGTTGCCGCTGCGGGTCTTGATGTAGCCGCCGTGCATGTCGAGCTGACCCTCGAAAATGGCTGTGTTGGGTGCATGGCCGATGGCGATGAACACGCCCTGGTCGGACAGGTCTTTTTTCTTGCCACTGCCATCTTTAATGCGCACGCCTGTCACGCCACTTTTGTCGCCGAGAATTTCATCCACTTCGGCGTTCCATTCAATGGCGATGTTACCGCCCCTGGTTTTCGCCATCAGCTGGTCGATCAGAATGGCCTCGGCCTTGAATTTGTCGCGCCGATGCACGACCGTGACATGGGAGGCGATGTTGGAAAGGTAGAGCGCCTCTTCCACGGCGGTGTTGCCGCCGCCGATGACGGCGACCTTCTGTTTCTTGTAAAAGAAGCCGTCGCAGGTGGCGCAGCCGGACACGCCCTTGCCCTTGAAGGCCTCTTCGGAAGGCAGGCCCAGATACTTGGCTGAGGCGCCAGTGGCGATAATGAGGGCGTCGCAGGTGTATTCGCCGGAGTCGCCGGTCAGCCGCAGCGGCTTGGCCTTGAGGTCCACCTTGTGAATATGGTCAAACACGATCTCGGCCTTGAAGCGCTCGACGTGTTTCTGCATGCGTTCCATGAGCGCCGGACCCTGCAAGCCCTCGGCATCGCCGGGCCAGTTGTCCACGTCGGTCGTGGTCATGAGCTGGCCGCCCTGTTCCAGGCCGGTGACCAGGACCGGATTGAGGTTGGCGCGGGCGGCGTAGAGCGCGGCCGTGTAACCGGCCGGGCCGGAACCGAGGACGAGGAGCCGACAGTGCTTGGCCTTGTTCATTTCGCGGTAACTCCGTTTAGATGGCAGGAAACATTGGATCGACAAGCCCGGCGGAAGTTTTATCTTGCGGACCGGTTGGCCTCGATAGCGCGCGTATGTTACGCCATTGGTCCGAGCACGGTAAAGGTGGCGCACTGGCGCAAGCCAAGCTCCGTGGCCAGGACCGATGGTCGCCGCAGCACTACCGGAACTGGAAACAAAGCTTGGCGTTAGACGCCTAAAAATGGGAAAATCGGGGCTTCGCCGAAGCCATACATTAAGGAAGGTTGTGACGCAGGCCACCAGGAAAAATACCAGCCCCCCGCTGACCCCGCGTATTATTCAGCTTCTGCGTGAAGCAGCCCTGTACATTCTCGGGGCCATCGCCATCTATCTCCTGATCTCTCTCTGGACCTATTCGGCCTCGGACCCGTCGTGGTCGCATATCGGCTCGAGCGACGCTGTGGCGAACATTGGCGGCCGGGTGGGGGCGTGGCTGTCGGACGTGTTCTTCAATCTTTTTGGCCATGTGGCCTATCTGCTCCCCGTGATGGTTGGGGTGGCGGGCTGGCGCATCTACCTGCACCGCAAGGACACCGTCCCGGTCAGCAACAAACACAGACTGCTGATGGCAGGGAGCTTCCTCGCGGCCCTGTTTGGCGCCTGTGGTCTTGCGAGTCTGCATTTTTCCAAGGTCCATGCCGGTGTGCCGTTTGCGAGCGGCGGTTGGCTGGGAAATTCCATCGGGCTCGGGCTCGCTTCGGCCCTGGGGTTTGTGGGGGCGACTTTGTTTCTGTTGTCGATCTTCTTCGCCGGCGTGACTATATACACCGGACTCTCGTGGCTGGTGGTCATGGACAACGTCGGGCGCTGGAGCGTGATTTTGTCCGAACGGCTTTACGAATATGTGCTGACGCTGGTTGACCGGATTATCGGCATGCGCGCCAAACAGAAGCGGCGCGAGGTCGTGGCGGAAGACAAGAAGGTGCTGGAGAAGCATGTCCCGCCGCGCATCGAGCCGGTGATTGCGAAACCCGTGCCGAGCAAGCGGGCGGAGAAGGAAAAGCAGGTGCCGTTGTTCGATCTACCGGCGCCGGGCGAGCTGCCGCCGCTGTCACTGCTCGATCCGGCGGACAAGCATACCGCGCCGCAGTTTTCCAAACAGTCACTGGAAAGCATGGCACGGCTGCTGGAGAAAAAACTTCTCGATTTCGATATCGAGGCGCATGTGGTGGCCGTGCATCCGGGCCCGGTGATTACGTTGTTTGAGATCGAGCCGGCTCCGGGCATCAAGGCCTCGCAGATCACCAACCTGCAGCGCGATCTCGCGCGTTCGCTTTCGGTAGTGAGCCTGCGGGTGGTGGAAAATATACCTGGTAAAACCTCCGTCGGTCTGGAAATCCCGAACGAAGTACGCGAGACCGTGCGCCTGTCCGAGGCGCTGTCTTCCCAGGCCTACGAAGAAATGGAATCGCCTCTGGCGCTCGCACTGGGCAAGGACATCAGCGGCAATCCGGTCGTGGTCGATCTCGCCAAGATGCCGCATCTCCTGATCGCCGGCACCACCGGCTCCGGAAAATCCGTGTGTATCAACTCGTTGATCCTGAGTCTGATTTACAAGTCCACGCCGGAACACGTGCGCCTGATCATGATCGACCCCAAAATGCTCGAACTCGCCGTGTATCAGGGCATCCCGCATCTGCTGGCGCCGGTGGTCACGGACATGAAACAGGCGGCGAATGCCTTCAAGTGGAGTATCGCCGAGATGGAGCGGCGCTACCGCCTGATGGCGGCTCTGGGCGTGCGCAACCTCGCGGGCTATAACCGTAAGGTCAAGGATGCCATCGATGCCGGCAAACCTATTTCTGATCCGCTCTTTATGCCGATGACGCCGGTTACCGAAATACCGACCCTCAAACCATTGCCGCTCGTGGTGATCCTGGTGGACGAGCTCGCGGACCTTATGATGGTGGTGGGCAAGAAGGTGGAGGAACTGATTGCGCGTCTGGCGCAAAAGGCGCGCGCCTCCGGCCTGCATCTCGTGCTCGCGACCCAACGTCCGTCGGTGGATGTCATCACTGGCCTGATCAAGGCGAATATCCCGACACGCATTGCCTTCCAGATGTCCTCGCGCGTGGATTCGCGCACGGTGCTGGACCAGATGGGTGCCGAGCAGTTGCTGGGGCAGGGCGACATGCTGTTCCTGCAACCAGGGCAGGGCATACCCTTGCGCGTGCATGGGGCCTTTGTCGCTGACCATGAAGTACACAAGGTGGCAAGCTTCCTCAAGAAAAGCGGGACACCCGTGTACGAGGAGCAGATTCTCAGCGGCGATACCGGCGTGAATGATCAAGGCTTCGTTCAAGAGGGTGGTGTTGACGGCGATGTGGCCATGGGTGGTGAGGCAGATCCTTTATACGACGAGGCCTTGAAGATTGTCACCGAGTCACGGCGTGCCTCCATCTCCGGTGTGCAACGGCGGCTGCGTATCGGATACAACCGTGCCGCGCGCCTGATCGAGGACATGGAGCGCGCGGGCGTGGTAGGTCCGTTGCAGCCGAATGGCAGCCGCGAGGTAATTGCGCCGCCGCCGGTGCGTGTGTCCTGATTCCATATTTTATCAAAATGAAAAATATTGCCCGCCACGTTCTCTTTTTGTATGTCACGTGCCTCAGCACGTCGGCCTTGGCCGAGGCAGTCCAGAAAACCTCGGTGGACAGCTTGCAGCGTTTCTTCACGCAAGTGAACAGCTACAGCGCACGCTTCAGTCAGGTGGTGTTGGATGAATCGCACAAGACTATTCAAGAGTCGTCTGGTTCTTTGTGGATCGAGCGCCCCAATCGGTTCCGCTGGAACTACGATGCGCCGTTCAAACAGCAAATCGTGTCTGATGGCAGGCGCCTCTGGGTATACGACGTGGAGTTGCAACAGGTGACGGTGCGTTCTCTGGGGAATGGCCTGGGCGAAACGCCCGCCATGCTGCTTGCCGGCCGCGGCCGCTTGGAGGACAATTTCAGCGTGAAACCCTTGGAGGCTCGGGACAATCTTGCTTGGGCGCAGATAACCCCGCGACGCAAGGAAGGAGGTTATGAAGATATTCGTGCCGGGTTCGCGAGCGGAAAGCTGCGGGCGTTGGAGATGGTGGATGGGTTTGGTCACACCACCCGCATCACCTTTCATGCACCCCAAGAGAATGCACCAATCGAGCCAAGCCGATTCAGCTTTAAGCCACCCGAGGGCGTCGACGTGGTCGGCGAGTAGAGATCGTTTCGTCGATCCACAAGTCTCCTGTCATCAGCCGTCTGAAGCGAGGCGCATGCCACCATGGATGATCTGTTCACCAAGACTCTGACAAAACCCTGGCAACCACTGGCCGACCGTATGCGGCCACAGCAGCTCGCTGATTATTTCGGTCAGTCGCACCT